>NZ_MRUJ01000081.1:0-58374 GCF_002099325.1 Frankia sp. KB5
CCGCGCCCCGAAGCCCGCCGGCCCACCCGGCCGGATCCAGCCCGGCGCGGCGTGACCGGAGCGGAACCGGGGGACGGGAGGCTGGTCGTCGGTGTCGGCGCACGGCCCGGGGTGACGGCGGCGGAGATCCTGGAGCTGGTCGAGGCGGCGCTGCACGACCTCGCGGCGCCGGCGAGCGCGGTGCGCCGGATGGCGACGGTCGAGGCCCGCCGGGACGAACCGGGCGTCGTCGCCGCCGCCCGCCACCACGGCTGGCCGCTGGTGGGCCATCCCGCCGCCCTGCTCGCCACCGTCGACGTGCCCCATCCCGGTGCCGCCGCCCACGCCGCGCTCGGCACCCCGAGYGTCGCCGAGGCCGCCTGTCTGATTCCCTTCGCTGTCCCCCCGTCCCCGGAAACGGCCACCCTGCCCCCGGCAACGGCCATGCCACAGCCGGTCCTGCTCGTACCCAAACGCGCCGGCCGGCGGGCGACGGTCGCGATCGCCCGGCATGRCACGCCGGATCGGGATGGYGGCGCTTCCGCGTGACCGCGGACCAGGTCGGCTGGGTGGCCGAGCGGACCACCTTTGATCAGCATCGGCTCGCGCCGCTGGTGTTGTTGACGTACTACGCGGTCACCCCACTGCCCCTTTTTGCCGCATCTCAGCGTGACCCCTATAGATCTATACACGCGGACAATGGTACGGACGGCCGGTGTTTTTCGGCGTGGTGAGCTGTTGTAATCTGGCTGTGGCCGGTGAACGGGCCGTGTCAGGACAACCGTTCAGAGCAGCTGTTCAGAGCAGCTGTTCAGAACGACATAGCGTTGAACCCAAAACATGGTGGGTCATCGTCGCGGGGGCACCGACAAGGAGTCGCATGGATCACGCGCTCTACCATGTCCTCGAACCAAGTCGCGAGTATGACGTCGAGCTGACCACAACTACCGGGCAGTGGCCGGCCGGCCTGCGCGGACACGCCTTCGTCGTCGGTCCGTCCCAGCCGACCGCGCTCGATTTCTTCCTGACCGGGCCGGGCATGCTCACCCGGGTCGACCTGGCCACCCAGCGCTGGCAGACGCGCCGGGTCGTCACTCCGGACCTGGCCATTCTCGGCGCGCTGCGCTCGGTGCTGCCGCCGGCGGAGCTGGCCGGGTTGCTGGTGGGCGCGCGACCGGCGGTGAGCCACACCGCGCCGCATTTCTTCGGCGACCGGCTGCTGTTGACCTCCGATCGGCAGCGGCCGGTGGAGTTCGATCCGGTCACCTTTGATTTCAAGAGTTTTCTCGGTGGCGTGGACGAATACCCGCAGGTCGGCGCGCACCCGCTGTTCCCGGGTGTGCAGACGACGTCCCATCCGGTCGTCGACCTGGACGACGGTTGCCTGTGGTGGTGCAACATCCACCTACGCCCCCGGGGAAATTCGACGGCCGATGTCGAGGGGCCGCTGTGGGTGGTGCGCTGGGACGGCAGCGGCGCGTTGGAAAGCTGGCATGTACCGGGCGCCCGCATCGTGCAGGGCACCCACGAGGTGACGGTGACCAGGGACTACGTCATCTTCACCGAAATCGGTTTCCGGCCCGAGCCGGGCAGCGTCGCCGGCCGGAACCGGACCAGGCCGCACCAGCCGTTCACCGATATCTATCTGGTGGCGAAGAGGGATCTGACCACCAGGCGGGTGGGGGGCGCTGTCCCCGTGGCGCACGCCCGGGTGCCCTACGAGTCGTTCCACGAGTTCGCCGACTACGCCCAGGACGGCGACGACATCACCCTGTACGTCGCCCACTCGAACGGCTGGGACATCAACTACGCGATCACCGACACCGACACCGTCTGGGGGTCCGGGAAGCACTTCCCGGCCAGCCTGCGCGGATTTCTCCCGACGCCGGTCGACGCCTCACCGGTGGGTCGGTACGTCATCGCCGGACGCACCGGCGAGGTACGCGCCACCCGGTACTTCCTCGAGCCCCGGCGGCACTGGGGCACCCTGCTCTACGCCAGGGACCTGCGACGCCCGGCCCTGGAACGCGGCCGGTACCTGTGGCAGGCGTATTGGGGAGCACCGCCGGACAGCCTGGTCAGCCGGGTCGTCGAGATGTACCGCGACCACCCGCACCGGGTCGTGCCGGTGGATCAGCTGCCGGCCGGCGGGACTGCCTCGTCGGTGGTGTGCATCGACCTCGAGACGATGACGGAGAAGTGCTCGTGGTCGTTTCCGACCGGCACCATCGGCGAGTCGCCGGTGTACGTGCCGGTCACCGGCGACGGCGACGTCGCGCCCGGCGGAGAGAACGGCGATGGTAGCGGGGACGGATGGCTGCTGGTCTTCCTCAAGCACGCCGACCGCACCGAGATCCAGGTCTTCGACGCGCTCGCGCTCGATGCCGGCCCCGTCGCCGTCGCCACCGCGCCCGGGCTGAAGATTCCGGTTCTGTTCCATTCCGGGTATGCGGCGAGCATCCGGTCCGTCGACACCGGATATCGCCGGTTCTTCGCGGACGACCTCGGTACCGCCTGGAGAAGTCTCGGGCCGACCGTGCGCAGGGTCGTCGCCGACGTCCTGGACCGGCTCGGCTGACCGGTGGACGGGGCTGACCGGCACGGGTGTGCGACGCTCGTTCAGAAGGGTTGACTGGATGTACGACGCAATTGTGGTGGGTGCCCGGTGCGCCGGTTCCCCGCTGGCCATGCTGCTGGCCCGGCGCGGCCACCGGGTGCTGCTGGTCGACCGCGCGACCTTTCCGGCGGACACGCTGTCCACCCACTATCTGCCCCAGGCCGGGGCACACCAGCTGGCCGGTTGGGGGCTGCTTGACCGACTTGTCCGAACCGGGTGTCCGCCGATCACCGAGATGACGCTGTCCTGGGAGGACAGCGTCATCACCGGCGGCGTCGATCCGGTGGACGGCATCAGCGCGGCCTACGCACCCCGGCGCACCGTGCTGGACGCGATGCTGCTGGACGCCGCGCTCGACGCCGGCGTCGAGGTCCGCCTGGGCTACCCGGTGACCGACGTACTGGTAGCCGACGGCCGCGCGGTGGGTATCCGCGGTGGCACCCGGCGCTCCGGCGGCGCCGCGGCCGAGGATCGGGCCGCCATTGTCATCGGCGCGGACGGCCCCCGCTCCACGATCGCGGCGACGATGAACGCCGCCTTCTACAACGTCGTACCGGCCGCCAGCTTCATCTACTACTCGTACTGGAGCGGCCTCGACCGGCAGCACAGCGCCCGCTTCCGCAACGGGGCCCAGATCGGCTGCTGGCCGACTAACGACGGCCTGACCGTGGTTGCGGTTATGCGGCGGCGGGAGCGCCTGGCCGAGTTCCGGGCCGACGTGCCGGGAAACTTCCTCGGTGTCGTGCGTGCCGTCTTCCCCGAGTTGGCCGACGAGCTGGCCACCCGCGGCCGGCGCGAGGAACGCTTCCACGGCTCCCTCTACCCCGACAACTACTACCGCGCAGGCCACGGGCCGGGCTGGGCGCTGGTCGGCGACGCCGGTTACCACCGCGATCCCGTGACCGCCCAGGGCATGCTCGACGCCTTCACCCAGGCGGACCTGCTGGCGGCCGCGGTGGACCGCGGCCTGTCCGGGCAGCAGCCGATGAACGCCGCCCTGGCGGATTTCCAGCGGCATCGCGACGAGGCGACCGCCGCGTCCTACCGGCTTGCCTGCACGGTAGGCGAACTGGCGTTCCCCCCCGAACTGGCCGCGCTGCTGGTGGCCGCGGCGAACAGTCCAGAAACCCGGAAAAAGTTTCTCGGTATGGTTGCCGGCTTCGTTCCGCTGGYGGAGTTCTTCGCCCCGGCGCACCTGACCGAACCGAAATGCTCTCCAACGAATCCTGACCCTGAACCCTGAACCAACCCCCGCCCCCAGCCGGCAGGAATCGAGATCATCCAGTGCTCGACACCACGCTCGAAGTCAGCCTGCACATTCCACTGTCCGCAGCGGAGATTTACGCCTTCATGGCAACTCCCGACAACTGGGTCGGCACCTTCGCTGCGACGAAGGCGGTCCGCGGGGAGAACACCGACCGCCCGGTGCCGGTGGGGGCACGATTCGTCGACGTCATCGAGGTCGCCCCGGACACAACCGTCGAGGTCGAGTGGACGGTCACCCGCGACGAGCCCGGAGCCATCTGGCAGATGACCACCGACCCCGCCATAAGCGCCGACCCGGCCGACGGCACTGTCCACATCGTCATCACCTACACCTTCGCCGGCGGCACAGAAACGGAGCTCGCCGCCGACACCGTAGCCGCCGCGGCCGGCTCTGCCGGTGCCGGTGCCGGGACGCTGGTCACCCGTGCCCTACGCGCCACCTACCTCGGCAACTCGCCCATTCCCCTGGCCTACCGCGACAGCTGGACAGACCAGGCCGGCCCAGCCCACTTCCTGCAGACAGTCCGGGAAACTCTGCTCAATACCAGGTCCACCGGCCGGCGGCCTTGACGTCTCATCAGCTTTGACCTACCAGCGCCGGGGATCGCGTGTTCTCCGGGTGATACGCCCCGCGCCCACGGTCGTGCCGTGCGGCTCCCCGCCACCGGTAATCTTCAGCGACTCAGCCGAACGGAGGACAAACACGAATCTTTCTTCCCGAGGTTTCTCAGCCCCATGCGACGCCAGACGGGATCGCCGCATCGGCGCAGGCGTCGGCGATCAGGTCCAGGGACAGGCCGAGGACCCGCGCCAGCGCGGCGACGGTGAAGAACGCCGGGGTCGCGATCCGGCCCGTCTCGATCTTGCGCAGCGTCTCCGCCGACAGCCCGGCCGCCGCGGCGACCTCGACCATGCTGCGGTCCCCCCGGGCGGTGCGCAGCAGGGCGCCCAACCGCTCCCCGCGTTCGCGTTCCAGCCGGGTCAACGGCGTCCGCACCATGGCCATGATGGTAGTACCGGCATGCCCCTACCCGACTCCGCACCACAACCGTGATACTAATAACGGTATAAGAATTGGTCACGGGTGCGGGTCCGAGYCCGCCGGCCGAGCAGGGGCGGGTGAGGCCTGCGGTGGGGTCTGGGCCTCGTCGTGGAGAACCTGCTGATCCGACCGGTGAAACCGGCCCTTTTCCAGCTATCCTGTCGGGGTGGTGGTGCAGCTACGGCTGGAGCGGGACGCGCGGGCGTTGACCGAGGTCGTCACTCGACTTCGGCGGGTGCTGCGGACGAGTATCCGCAGCGACTACCCGTGGGAGGCCCTGCCGATGGCCCAGGTGGAGTTGTTGCAATGCCTGCAGGAACGCGATGGCGCGCGGGTGGGCGAGCTCGCCGGCCTGCTCCACCTGGCCCCGAATACGGTGAGCACCCTGGTGCAACAGATGTCGGACGCGGATCTTCTGCGGCGGGTCACCGACCCGGCCGACCGGCGCGCGGCCCGGGTGTCGTTGACCGAGACCGGTACCCGCCATCTGCAGGGGTGGCGCGAGGCCCACGAACGCAGGCTCGGCGACGCACTGGGCCGGCTCGCCGCCGCCGACCAGGCCGTTATTGTCGAAGCCTTGCCGGCCCTGTCACGCCTGGTCGAACAGCTCGATGACCGCCGCCCGGCCGACCCGTCCTCCGTCGCCACCGGCGGACCCTGACCGCAGGTTCCTCGGGAGGCGTGCCGAACCGGTTGCCGCCGCTGCGGGATCACGCCCGCCGGCTTCGCGGACGCCGCCGCGCCCGGGCTGGTGCTGGCGCAGGCGATCGGACGGTGGGTAACTACTTTCAGGACCTCGGCGTGCTGCTGCTCGCCGCCGACCGGCGCTGGGCCTTTCGCCGGGGAAGGCTGTTCGCCCTGTACGTCGCGGCCTACACCGCCGGCTGCCAACGCCGCGTGCCCACCTCCAGCGGCCGGCCTGGCATCCGCCCCCGCACCGGCCTACTCTGTCTGAAACAGAGTTTATCTGTCACAGACAGAGCTGGGGAGCCGCGCCCTGCCGTGAGCGGCTTCCGCTGGAGGAGCAGGTAGCCATGGACCCGGGCGTGCGTACCTCCGCATCCCGCAACACCCTGATGTCGCTGCTGGCCCACGAGCGGGCCCGCCCTCGCGCGGTCCGCGACCTGCCGGGCGGCTGGTGGCTGGCGGTCGCCACCGTGTGCTTCGGCGCGTTCATGGGCCAACTCGACGCCAGCATCGTCACCCTGGCCTACGGGCCGCTGTGCGCACAGTTCCACGCCCCGCTCGCTGCAGTCACCTGGGTCTCCCTGGCCTACCTGCTCACCCTGGTCGCCCTGCTGGTGCCCGTCGGCCGGCTCGCCGACGCCCACGGYCGCAAACAGTTCTACCTCTACGGACTCCTCGTCTTCACCGCCACCTCGGCCGCCTGTGGCCTGGCTCCCAGCCTCGCCGCTTTGATCGGTTCCCGCGTCGCGCAGGCCGTCGGCGCCGCGATGCTGCAGGCCAACAGCGTCGCCCTTGTCGCCACCAGCGCACCCCGCCCGAGGATGCGCGCCGCCCTGGGCGTCCAGGCCGCCGCCCAGGCCCTCGGCCTCGCTCTCGGCCCCACCCTCGGCGGAGCCCTGGTCACCACCCTCGGCTGGCRCTGGGTGTTCGCCATCAACGTCCCCGTCGGGACAATCGCTCTCATCGCCGGCTACTACCTGCTACCCCGCACCCGCCAGCGCACCGACCCTGCCCCCTTCGACTGGCCGGGCCTGGCCCTCCTCGCCACCGCCACCACCACCCTGCTGCTGGCCATCTCGGCCGTCTCCGGCCTGAACCTGCCCTCCGCGGCCACCGCCATCCTCGCCATCCTCGCCCCGCTCGCCGGCTACGGCCTCGTCCAACGGGAACGCCGCGCGCCGGCACCCCTGATCGACCTGCGCCTCCTTCGCATCCCTGCCCTCGCGGGGGGACTCGTCGGCGCGCTGTGCGGCTACCTCGTCCTGTTCGGCCCGCTCGTCCTGGTCCCCGTCGTCCTCACCGACCGCGGCACCTCCCCCCTGCACGCCGGGCTGGTCCTCACCGCCCTGCCCGGAGGCTTCGCGCTCGCCGCCAGCGGCGCCGGGGCGGTCCTACCCGACCGGTGGAGCGACCGCCGCCGCTACGCGCTCGGCGCCGTCACCTGCACGATGGCACTCGCCGCCGCACTCGCCGTGCCACTGTCCGCACCCTGGCTGATCCCCCCGATGGCCATGCTCGGCCTCGGCCTCGGCGTCTACACCCCCACCAACAACACCACGATCATGAGTGCGATCCCGGCCCACGCGTCGGGTACCGGCGGCGGACTGGTCAACATGACCCGCGGCCTGRGCACCGCCCTCGGCGTGGCCATGGTCACCCTCGCCGTCCACCTCGCCGCCGGCGCCACCGGACCCCGCCTGGCAATCGTCGGCCTCACCGCGGCATCCCTCCTCCTGTTCACCCCCCTCCTCACCCCTAGCCGGGGCATGAGGAACATCGGAACGGAAAACAGCGCCAGGTGCTGATCTAGTACTCCCGTGACAGTTCTAGTACTCCCGTGACAGTGATCCTTACGTGGTCGCGGCCCGGTGAGTCCGGGCTGAGCGGCTACCTGACCCGGATGCCGTACTGGGCGATCCGCCGGTAGAGCGTGGACCGGCTCAGGCCGACCCGCTCGGCTGCCTCGGCCATGGTGAGGGACGGGTCGTTCAGAGCCCGCACGATCTCGTCCCGCTCGAACGTCTCCAGTCGCGTCAGCCGGTGGCGGCCGTGCGAGAGCACCTCGGCCGGGAGGTGTCCGACGTCGATCGGGTCGTGGCGGCGAGCCAGTTTCTTGACGACCTGCATCAGCTGCTCGACGTTGCCCGGCCAACGATGGTCGGACAGGGCGCGTTCGGCCGCCGGGGTCAGATCCACCTCGCGGCCCCGTGCCCGCAGGGCCGCCACCCGCGCCAACGGCCCGATGTCCTCGGGCCGTTGGCGCAGCGGTGCGACCGGGACGATCCCGTCAACGATCGCGCGCAGTGCGGCCGGGATATCCTCGAACCGCTCCACCGTGATCACGAAGGGTAGGCAGCCCGCCGGGTCGGCTGCGCCCGATCGCGCCTCGACCCGGGCCCTGAGCACCCGGTCCCGCACCTGTTCGGCCACCCACAGGGGGAGCAGGTCGACGTCGCGCACGATGACCGCCGTGCTCGCCTTCGTCAGCTCCGGGGTCCACAGGGACAGCCACGGCTCGACGTCCGCCGCTGCCGGGTTGCTCGCGGCCAGGATGCGGTAGCGCGGAAAGGCCCGGCGCAGGGCCTGCGCGAGCGCCGTCGTACGGCCACTGCCCGGCTCGCCGACACAGGCCACGACCCGCCCGTCGCGCAGGCCCGCCTCTGCCAGTGACACCGCACGGCGCCAGGAGCCGGAGAGGTCGTGCAGACTGCCGGCCCCGGGCTCCGCGCGCGGGCTTTCCACCCGGAACACCTCGCCGCGTGGGCGCGGGCGGCCACCCGTGACGCCCCCGGACCGCAACCGCATCAGGTCCGTCGTGTGCTGCGCGGCGGACTCAGCCAGCGCGAGCAGCAGGTTGCTCGACGACTCCGACCAGGTCGTCAGGTTGACCGAGCCCTCGAGGCGTCCGGTCCCTGGGTGGAGCACCGGCGCCGCGGCGCAGGTGTAGCAGCACAGCCCGACGGCGTAGTGCTCCTCGGCCCGCACCAGGGACGGGGCGCGGTCCGCCAGCGCGAGCCCGAGTCCCGTCGTACCCACCACCCGCTCGGCGTAGGAGAAGCCCGGCGCGAGGTGGACCCGGTCCAGCGCGCGCAGGAGGCTGGTGTCCCCGCTGAGACGGTTGAGCACCAAGCCGTCCGCGTCGGTCAACATCAGGCTGACGGGCTCCGCGGCCAGCGTCCGGTGGAGGCTGGCCAGCACCTCGCGGCCGCTGTCGTAGAACAGCGAGCTCTGGTCGATCGTGCCGGAGAAGACCGGGTCGACGTCGTCGAGGGAGACGCCGTACTCCTCGCTGCGCTGCCAGGAGGCCATCAGCCGGCAGGAGACGTCCGACCGGGTGTGGTCGCGCCCCGCGCGCGCCTCGGCCGCGAACCCGCGGGCACGTGCCGGGATGACGTCGTCGGGCATGACACTCCCTGAAAGCCCCGCTGTGATCCAGGTCATAAGCGTAGGCGCCAGCCTCGTCCCTGGCACGGCCGCGCGTGTCTCAGTTTGGGACATTCGGTCATCCCACAATGAGACATCGACCCCGGGACCTCTCCCCCCACGTGGGCACTAGCCTCCCGACAGGCCCGCGATGGCCGTGGGCCGGAGGAGGACCAGGATGTACGCCAAGGACGGTGAGAACTACTTCATCGTGGACGCCCACATCGCGTTGTGGGACGGGCGCCCGGAGAACCAGCGCAACGTCCACGGCAAGCAGTTCATCGACTGCTTCTACGCCTACCACACGAGCTTTACCCCGGCGTCGGAGATGTGGGAGTACGACGAGTACCTCTACCAGGGCGGCGAGCGGCTGATGAAGGATGTGTTCGAGACCGGGTACGTCGACCACGCCATCTTCCAACCCGCCTACCTCGGGGAGTTCTACACCAACGGGTTCGGGCAGACCGAAGAGGCGTTCGCGCTCACCCAGGCCCACCCCGACAAGCTGACCTACAACCACAACTGGGATCCGCGCAACGGCGAGGCCGGCCTCGACCAGCTCCGCGCCGACGCCGAGAGGTTCGGTCTCAAGGGGGYCAAGCTCTACACCGCGGAGTGGAAAGGCGGCTCGCGCGGATGGAAGCTGACCGATCCCTGGRCTTATCGGTACCTGGAGGCCTGCCAGGAGTTAGGCATCAAGAACATCCACGTCCACAAGGGACCGACCATCAAGCCGCTGGACCGCGACGCGTTCGACGTCGCCGACATCGACCACGTCGCAAGCGATTTCGAAGACCTGAACTTCATTGTGGAGCACGTGGGGATGYCCCGGCTGGAGGACTTCTGCTGGATCGCGACCCAGGAGACCAACGTATACGGCGGACTCGCGGTGGTCATGCACTTCATGTACTCGAAGCCGCGCTACTTCGCCCAGGTCATGGGCGAACTTCTCTACTGGATCGGCGAGGACAAGATCCAGTTCTCCTCCGACTACGCGATCTGGACGCCCAAGTGGCTCATCGAGAGTTTCGTCGACTGGCAGTTCCCCGAGGACATGGGGTACGCACCCATCACCACGGAGCAGAAGAAGAAGATCCTCGGGCTCAACGCCGCCAAGATGTACGACCTCCCGGTGCCGGCCGAGCTGCGGCTGGCAGGCGCGTGATGACCGTCGCGTCAGCCGTCCTGACCGAGGCCGACGTACGACGGCAGCTGGACCAGGTCGTCGACCCGGAGCTGGGATCCGGATCAGCGCCCGCCGCGGCAGCAGCCRCCCACCCCGGGCCAGCAGCGCGTTGCGCCGGGTGATCTCGGCGGCGTTCGCGCGCAACCGGTCCTCGCCGCRCGCGACGAGCACGAGGTTGACGAGCACGAGGTCGGCGCCCCGGGCGGCGAACTCGCGGGCGAAGACGGCGCCGATGCCCGTCGACGCACCGATGATCAGTGCGGTCTGCCCGCGGAGATCCACTGCCTCTCCCTACCACAGTCTCTCCCTACCACAGTTCTCCCTATCGGCAGGGTGGCCCGGCCACGGGGAGGCGAGGCTTGCCCTGGCAGGTGAGTTGTCCGCCTGTGAGTTATCCGACGGATCGCGGATTGGCGGCGACGGCGGGGCGTCGAGGGAACAGGATCTGGACCGATGGCTCGACGACCGGGAACACCGCACCCCCCGACCTGCCTGACCTGCGCCGCGACCACCTCACCGGCGGGGGCGGGCACGGCGGGGACGGACCCCGAGCTCGATCATCGGGAACGTCCGAGCTGTCCGGGGCAGACCAGGAGCAGACTCTGATCAATCTGTCAAACCGCTGTACACAACCCCCCTCTTGCGCGGTAGCTTGCGACTGGTCACAGTGTTTGCCGGATCAGCTACGCACTGGGGTGAACCGTGCGGGTTCATCAGCATCATCGGCGTACGGCCGGCCGTGCCGACCGGCGGCGGCCCCAGYCACGGGACGACGCAACGAAGCATGGTCCCCGCCCGGTCGGACATCCGTCGCCGGGCTGTGACCGGTGYGCCACGAGGCGCCGGTGCGGAACGTGAGGGGATGGTCATGAACGGCCTGGAACTGTCGCCCACCCGGGCCTCGGACCGGCTCGGTCTGGCGTCCGCCGGACGGGCCGCGGCGGTACTCTCCCGGGAGATCACCTTCGCCGATCCCGATCCGGTGACGCTCACCGAACTCGACGACCGGCTGCACCGGTACGCCACGACCCTGTTCTCCGCCCCACACACGACGCTGGTGGGCCCGGTCATCGCCGACTGGCGGCGGGTCCAGGCCGCCCTGGGACGGCGGCTGTCCCCGACGGTGCACGCCGAACTGACCCGGGTCGCCGGCTACTTGTCGTTCTCCCTCGGGATGCTGGCCGTCGACACCGGCGACGACACCTCGGCGCGGCGGTTCGCGACCCTCACCGAGCAGTTCGCCGCCCAGCTCGACGACCGGCTGCTCACCGGCACCGCGCACAGCCTGGACGCGGCGATCGCCTTCGTCACCGGACGCTACGCCGCCGCCGGCAACGCCGCGGCCAAGGCGGCCGCCGTCGACCATCCCTACCTGCACGGCTGGGCGGCGGCGGTGCAGGTCACCGTCGCCGCGGCCACCGGCGACGAGGCAGCCCTCGACGCCGCCCTGAACCGACTGCGCCACCGGCCGACCGTGCTCGGCCTGCGCCATCCCGGCTGGCCCCCCTTCGACGAGGTCCGGGAGGCCTGCGTCGTCGCCGACGCGATGGCCCGCCTCGGGATGCCCGGGGCGCGGTCCGCCGCCTACACCGCGATCGACCTGACCACCCCGGCGACCCTCGACCGCGGCTGGGCGCTGGCGTCGCTCGCCGCCACCACGCTGCGCCGCGATCCCGCGGTGGCCCAAGCCGCCCTCCTCGAGGTGGAGGACATCCTCGACAAGCACCCGTCGCGGGTGCTCACCCTGAGGATGAACGAGATCCTGATGCTCACCTCGGCGCACGCCGAGCGCGCCTCGCGGCGGGCCGGCGCCGCCTGAGCCGAGCCCGGGGGAGCAGGTCACCGGGCCGGGCGGCCGGCCGCGGCGCGCAGCCGCGCACCGCGGCGCACGAGCAGCCGTTCGGCCAGCGCGTCGGCGCGTTCGATGTCCTCGAGGGTGGCCCGCGTGCGCCGCTCGACCTCCAGGATCGCCGCCAGCAGCTCGGCGGACAGCCGGGTGCGGGCGGCGACCCGGGCGACGCTGGGAGGCAGCGCGGGCGCGCTGCCCGGCACGGCGGGCACGGCGGGCCGGGCGGTGGTGGTCGGACGAGAAGTCAGATGCGCCAGAGCCATACTCCAGTGATATCGCGGCCGGTACGCACCGCAACATCTTGACTTCTCGGCGAATCCGGGATCAGCATCGCCCCACAGGACATCCACAGGGTCGCGGCAGGTTACCCACCGGCTTGTCGACAGGTTTATCCACATAACGATCTTTGTGTGGTGAATGTCACATTCCTGAAGGTTGGGGATGCCGATCGCGGTTCCGGTATTCCGGTCCATTCACGTAACCGGATGATCCTGTTACAGTGTGCACCGACAAGATCGGGGGTCACATGACAAGGTGGGACGATCCGCACCGGCAACCGCAGCAGCCCGGGCCGGCCGGATACTACGAGCCGTACGGACAGCCGCCGCCTCACGGCCAGGCCGGYGGGCCGGGTCCGACGCCGTATCCGATCGGCCCGCCGCAACCCTTCCCGGGTCCCGRCCCGGGCCAGGGCTACCCGCCGGTACCGCCGAAGTCGGTCGCGGTCGCGCTGCTGCTGACCTTCCTGTGGCTGGGCGTGGGCCACATCTACGCCGGCAAGACCACCACGGGTGTCGTGCTTCTGATCGCCGACCTGTTCCTGTGGATGTTCTCCTTCTTCATCATCACACTGATCATCACCGTTCCGGTGTGGTTCATCGTGTGGGTGATCRCCATGGTCAGCTCCGCCTCGGCGGTCCAGGAGTACAACACCCGGCTCGGCTACCCGCGCGGCTGACCACCGCCGCGGGCGAGTAGGGCGTCCACCAACCGGCGGGCGTCGGCGAGATCGACCGGGTCGGCGACGAACAGGATGCGGTACATCATCGGCGCCATGACTCCCTCGACGATCTCACCAACCCCGGGGGTGGGTTCACCGCGACGCGCGGCCCGTTCGACGATGACCCCGATCTGCTCGCGGATGTACAGGTCACAGCGGCACGCCGGCCGGTCGTCGCCGCAGGAAGCGACCAGGTCGCGCAGGAACGCCCGGCCCGCGGGGGAGGACATCTCCTCCAGGTACTGCTCGCAGTAGGCGGCGAGATCGCCGCGCAGCGACCCGGTGTCCACCGGCGGGGTCTCCGGGCGCAGCCGCTCGGCGGCGACGTCGGCGAGCAGCTCGGTCAGATCCCCCCAGCGCCGGTAGACGGTGGAGGCGGTCACCCCCGCCCGGGCGGCGACCAGCGGCACCGTGATCTCGTGCCGACCCCGCTCGGCCTGCAGCGCGCGCGCCGCGGCATGCACGGACTGCTGGACCCGCGCGCTACGCCCCCCGGGCCGCGGACCCTCGGACGGACTCACGCATCCAGCCTAACGCACATCCTTTGCGTTAACGTCGGGCCGAGGGTACCGTCGGGCGCTAACGCAAAATCTTAGCTTTAGCTGTCCGGTGAAGGGAAACCCGATGTCCTCCCAACCCATCGCCACCGGCCTTCCCGCCGACCAGACCGGCCAGACCGGCGCCGCCGGTTACGGGACCCCGTCCTCGGCCACCGCCCCGGTACCGGCGGTGGCCCTGCCGCGGCAGGCCGCGGCCCGCGACGCCCCGTCCGACCCGGGCGCGGCGCCCCACCGGGGCAGGCTGTCCCCGCGCGCCGGATTCCTCCTGCAGACGTCGATGATCGGCTCGTTCCTCGCCGCGTCCTCGGCCCCCACCCCCCTCTACCCGGTCTACCAGGCCCGCTGGGGGTTCTCCCCGATCACCGTGACCGTCGTGTTCGCCGTGTACGCCCTGGCCGTCCTCGCTGCGCTGCTCACCGTCGGAGCCCTCTCCGACCACATCGGGCGCCGTCCGGTGCTGCTCGCCTCCTCGCTGCTGCTCGCCGCCGCCCTGGCGGTGTTCGCCACCGCCGGCGGGGTGGGGGAACTGACCGTCGGCCGCGTTCTGCAGGGCCTGGCGACCGGCGCCGCCAGTGGCGCCCTCGGCGCCGGCCTGCTCGACCTCGACCGGGCCCGCGGCACCCTGGCCAACGGAGTCGGCCCGTTCACCGGCCTGGCCCTGGGCGCCCTCGGGTCCAGTCTGCTCGTGGCCTACCTGCCCGCTCCCACCCGTCTGGTCTACCTGGTGCTGTGCGCGATCGTGCTCGCCCAGGCGGTCGGGGTCGCGGCGATGCCCGAGACCGCACCGCGCATCCCCGGAGCGCTCGCGTCGCTGCGCCCGACCATCGGCGTACCCGCCGCCGCCCGCCGCGACCTGCTGATCGCCGCGCCCTGCCTGGTCGCATCCTGGGCCCTGAGCGGGTTCTACCTCTCCCTCGGCCCGAGCCTGGCCCGTCTCGTCGTCGACTCCCGCTGGGTCGTGCTGGGAGGTCTCGCGGTCTTCGCCCTCACCGTGACCGCGGCCCTGACGGTGCTGCTCCTGCGCGACACCGCTGCCCGTACCGTGATGTTCCTCGGTGCCCTGGGCCTGCTCGTCGGCGTCGGTGTCACCCTGCTCGGCGCGGACCTTCCCTCCACCCCGACGTTCTTCGTCGGCACCACGCTGGCCGGTATCGGTCTCGGCGCTGGTTTCCAGGGCGGCCTGCGCGTCCTGATCCCCCTGGTCGCCCCGCACGAACGCGCCGGCCTGCTCTCGACCGTCTACGTGCTGTGCTACCTCGCCTTCGGCGTCCCCGCGGTCGTCGCCGGCTACCTGGTCACCCACCACGGGCTGCTGCCCACCGCCCGCGGGTACGGCCTGGTCGTCATGGCCCTCGCCGCGCTGGCGCTTCTCGGCCTGCTCACCCGCGCCCGGCGCCCGGCGCCCGGCGCCTGACGGTCCGGCGGATCAGCCGCCGGTCTTCGGCCAGCGTCCCGACTACTGGGGATACGCCAGCAGCGTGAAGTGCGGGATGCGGCATGCAGGAGGCATGGGCGCGGCCCGAGGTTGCTGGTCCGGGTGAGCTGTTTGCGGTGGAGGGCAGGACCGCTGTGGTCACCGGTGCTGCCGGTGCGTGCCGGTGATCGGCGATCTGTCGACGGAGCGGGGTGTCGATGTTGGAGTGGCTGGGGCGCGTTGGCCGAGGTCGAGCTCAGGGCCGGTCGGTGGCGGYGGTTGTCCCTGACCGGTCGGGGATGAAGATCTCCTCGATGGCCAGGCTGAAGATGTCGGCGAGGGTGAATGCCAGGAGAAGACTGGGGTCGTACCGTTCGGTCTCGATCGCGTTGATGGTCTGCCGGGACACCCGGCATCGGTCGGCCAGGTAGGCCTGGCTCCACCGGCGTTCCGCCCGCAGCACGCGCAGCCGGTTCTTCATCGGCGTAGACGGGTGCGCAGGTCTGCGATCAGCAGCCACATCGCCACGCCGCCGATGGTGATTATCTGGGTGAGCTGGCGTAGCTGGACGATGCCGGCGGCGTCGAGCAGGGCGGCTAGCTGAAGCCCTACCAGGACTGCCGCGAAGGTAATCGCCATGCTCTCCACTTGGATCTTGCGCTGGTACTCGTCGGCGCGGCGGAAGGCGCGCAGCAGTACCCATGCCACGGCGAGCGTGAACGCGCCGCTGGCCCCCAGCCACCAGGCCTTCTGGGCGGCGGTCTGGTCGGGGCCGCTGCCCAGGGCCAGAGCGATCCCGCCGAGGGTGGCGACGGGGAGACCGTCCAGGAAGATCGCCCTGCGGGCGGCGCGTGTCACGTTGTCCCGCCGCGTCTCATCGGTCATGTCATCGGTCATGGCATGAATGTAAAGTCGACTTTCCATAAAGTCAAGTTTGCTTGTCATAGGCGGCCCTGGGCGTCAACGTAGGAGGAGTGAGAGGAGACCGGCGTGGTGTCCCCGCGCGCCTACCTGGCCCATCTCGCGCAGACCGGCCCCGCGCTCTGGCCATCCTCGACCTCGCCGGGCCAAGCCGCGGCCCGGTTCTAACGCCGCCAGGGGGAACGCGACCCGGGGCGCGGCGCCGGCTCGGTCGCCGCCCAGATCCGCCGCCACCGCGCCGTCGGGGTGTTCGGGGCGCCACGCAGCCGCGCGGAGACCGCCGCCGACCCCGCGGCCCCACCCGTCCCACCCGTCCCACCCGGTCGGGGGACCGCCCGCGGGCTGGTCCGACCGGGGAAGCCCCCACCACCGGCCGCACCGCCGGGGTCCCCGGCGGTGCGGCCCGCCGGCTCGGACCCCGCCGGGGTCGCTGCGACGTCCGGGGCCGAGCGCGCCGCCGGCACCTGCGCCGCATCCCCGACCCGCGCCTCCTCAGCCGTCCCAGCCGTATCGGGCAGACCAGCCGCACCGGGCAGACCCGAGGCGAAGGCCGCCCGCGTCGCCTCCCACCAGGAGGTCGCGTCCTCGGCGCAGAGCCGATCGACCTCGGCGGCCAGCCGCGCGGTGAACGCCCGCACATCCTCACCCGGCGCGGGGCGCATCGGCCGGCCGAACCGCACCGACACCGGCGGACGGCCCGCCACCGGCCAGGACCGTCCCCGCGGCATCGCCGCGTACGCACCCCGCAGCCCCACCGGAACCACCGGCACCCCCGCGTTGATCGCCAGATAGGCGGCCCCCAACCGGAACCGGCCCCGCGCCCCGTCCCGCGACCGCGTCCCCTCCGGGAAGATCACCAGGTTCCAGCCGTCCCCCAGCAGGTTCATCGGCGTCGCCGACGGCGCCCCACCGTGCCGTTCGATCGGCACCGTCGCGAACGCGAACGCACTCGACGCCCCCCGCCAGGCACTGTCGAAGAAATAGTCCGCCGCCGCCGTCACCACCGTACGCGCCCGCACCCACCCGGGCACCGTGCACAACAGCAGCGGGGCGTCCAGATGACTGCTGTGATTCGACACGATGATCACCGGGGTGTCGCGGACCCCGTCGAACGCCTCCGCACCGTGCACCGCCACCGTCAGCGTCGTCCGCAGCAGCGGGCGCATCACCCCACGCAGAAACACCCCCCGGGCGGCCCGCGCCGCCGGGCGACGCGCCCACGCGGTCGGGAACTCCCGCGGCACCTCGGGGACCCGATGCGCCTCGGCGCTGCCCGGGACCGGCCCGCGGCCCCCCGGCCGCCACCCGGCCAGCACCGCCCGCAGCCCCACACCCCGTCGCGGCCTACCCGCCATCCCGTTCACCTCTGCCCCTGCCGATCCGGTCCACCGCTGGCACCTGTGCTCCGCCGCGCATGGCCACCGCGTCCCAGCCGGCGACCGCACGATCCGTGACCCGCATCTCCCGCGGTCACCGTACTTCGGCGATCAGATGGGGTGGGGAGTGCAGATAGGTGATAGACGGATCACGGCCCACCGATCCCGACACCATCTCCAACGCATCCGCCAACGTCGACGCCGCCCGGAACCCCAGCCGCGCGCACGCCGCCCGATCACCGCCCACCCACACCACATCCCCCACATGGGCCATCGCCGGCGCCRCCTCATACCAGCGGTGGAACGGATGCACCCCGTGATGAGCAAGCGACGTCCGATACAGCGACGCATACCAGGGATCGGTGGCGTACTGCCGTTCGAACTTCGCCTCCACCGTCGCAGCCTCGGTCGACTCGGCGAGCACCTCCTCGTAGAAGTCCACGTAGGAGGGGTGATGCAGCTGGGAGAACCGTGGCGTCAGCGGATGGTAGACGATCAACGCCCCGTTCTCGCGGACCACCGGCCGCCCCCGGTACCGGCCGAAAACCTCCCCGAGCGCGCCGTGCGCCGCCAGCACCGGGTTGACCACCGCAYCCGCGTCGAACGGCCCGAACGGGCCCAGCCCGACGACAACGACGTCGCTTTGCCCATCGACGGTGACCCGCTGCTGGGCGTCGACCGCCGCCGCCGCGACCGCCGCGACCGCCGTAGGATCCCCCGCGCTCACCGAGGTGACCGCATAGTCGGCGGCGAAGTCACGCAGCAGCCGGCGGCGCGCCCGCGACCCCACCAGCTCCAGGCCACGGCCCAGCCCGACCGCCATCGCCTGATCGGCCAGCGACCACTCCCACTCCCGGCGGGTCAGGAACGGATAGTGCACCGGCGCCGTCGCGGCGTTCACCGTCACCGCGACGGCGAACACCCGCACCGCCTCGCACAGCAGCCGACCCATCCGCGCCGCCGGACCCGGCGGCGCACCAACCCCCCCATCCCCGACGCCGCCAGCRCCGTCCCCGGGCAGGCCGACGCGGCGGACCGCCGCGGCGACGCTGTGCACGTGACGCAGCGTCGCATACGACGACAGGCCGGTCACGAGCCCGCCCGCACCGACCGCCGCCGGGCTCTGCACGACCCCGACGTGCACCAGCAGGTCGGCGGTGGCGACCCGGCGGGAAACCTCCACCTGCTCGTCGGCGTCRGTCACCCCCACGACGGTGAGATTGTCAGGATCCTCCGCGTCATGGCTGCGCAACTGCCCGGGCCAGAACGAGCGGAACACCCGCTCCCCGACGATCCGCTCCACCTCGCCGGCGCTCAACCGCCGGTTCAACCCGTTCGCCACGACCAGCGCCACATCGTCGACACCGGCCGCCGCCGCCGCCGTCAGCACCGCCTCGATGATCCGCCCCCGCACATCCGGGCGACGCATCCGCGGCAACGGCGTCGACAGATCGTCAAAACTGATCGTCAGCCGCATCCCCGGACGCAGCAACGCCGCCAGCGGCTCGCTGCCCACCGGCGCCGCCAACGCCGCGGCGATCGCCGCATCGACGTCACCGACCCCGGGCAGCGACTCGGGCGGATACACCACCCGTGTCCCGAGCGGGAACTGCTCGAGCAGCACGCCCTCACCCTGGTGCACCAGCAGCGGGGGAGTCCGCTCGTCAACCTCGAGCACGAACCCCGGTCTCACCAGCATGATCCCTTCCACGTCCGGCACGAAGGGACAACCCCTCCGTGTTGGCGCCCCGCCCGGCGGCGCAGCCTCGCCATGACCCCACCCGCCCCGGCCCTCGGCCCGATCCCGGCACGCCCGCTCACAGCGCCACCGTCGGATCGAACGCAATCCGCACCGCACCGAGCCGACCCGCGCACAACGCGTGCTCCAACGCCTCCCGCCAGCGGGTCAGCGGATACGTCGCCGCGACCACCCCGTCCAACGGGGCGCCGGCGGCCAACGCGAACGCCCGGGCCAGCACCGAAGGCGCCGCGCCGCGCCGCGCCGCCCCCACCAACTCCAACCCCCGCGCCCACAGCGGCGTCAGATCCACCCGGCCCGTGGGCACACCCGAAAGCACCACCCGCCCCCCCGCCCGGGTCGTGCGCAGCGCCGTGGACAACGACGACGCCCGCCCCGCCGCGTCGAACGCGACATCCACCCCGCCGAGCAGGAACGCCCCACCCGCCCGCGGCGACACCCGCATCGCATGCGTGGCCCGACGCACCCCGGCGACCGCCCCGTCTGGGTCGAACACCACGTCCGCCCCGAACCGGCGCGCCAGCTCCGCCTGGCGGGGATACTTCGCCACCACCGCCACCTGCCCCGCCTCGGTATGGGCCCGCAACGCAAGCACCGTGCACAACCCGGCCGCCCCCGCCCCGACGACGAGGACCCGCTGCCCGGCGCCGACCCGCGCCCGGTCCACGGCATGCACCGCGGCGGCCAGCGGGTCGACGAGCACCGCCCGGGCATCCGGCAACGTCGCGGGCACCGGGCACAGCTGCCCACGGTGGGCGAGCATCACCCGGCTCCACCCACCGCCGCCCACCCCCCGCGCCCACCCGCCGTCACCGGCTCTGCCGTCACCGGCTCTGCCGTCACCGGTCCCGGGACCGCTGCCCGGCGCCGGATCGACAACGACCCGGTCCCCGGCCGCCAGCACCCGCCCGTCGTCCAACGTCACCGACTCCTGCACCTCGGCGACGACCTCCTGACCCGGCACGAACGGCAGACCCACCATCGCCGTCAGATAGGCCGACACCCGACCCGTCACCAACGCCAGATCCGACCCGCTGATCCCCGCCAGCCGCGGCCGCACCGTCACCCACCCCGGACCCGGCACCACCGGATCACCATGCTCGACATAGCGCAGCGGCGCCGCCACCCCGGCCAGCCCCGACCACCCCGACGGCCCCGCCCCGACCAGCCGCGACGCCGCCTGCCGCGACACCGACGCATACAGCTCCAACCCGCGGGTCACCGCCCACCCCCCGACACCACGACCCCCGCCGGCCCCGTGCCCGGGCCTGGCCTTGAGCTCAAGGCCGCCGCCCCCGCCCGCGCCGCCGCGGCCCGCAGGCCACGCTCCCGACGGTCCCCGACGACCAGACGCGGCTCCCCGGCCGCCGACGCCCACTCCTCGATCGGCCACCCCGCCCCCCGCGCCACCTGATGCAACGCGAGATCCGGGTTCACCGCCACCGGGTTACCGACCGCCCGCAGCAACGGCAGATCCGACTGGCTGTCCGCATACGCCCACGACACCCCCAGATCCGCCCCCAACACCCGCGCATGATGATCAATGAACGCCGCCCGCGCATCCCCGACCAGCGGCGAGGACTCCAACCGGCCGGTCAGCAGACCATCCGCACCCACCTCCAGCCGCGCGGCGACCACATCGTCGAACAACGGCGCGAACGGCCGCGTCAACACCTCCACCGCCCCGGTCAGCAGCACCGTGCGATGCCCCGCCGCCCGATGCTCACGCACCCGACGGATCCCCGCCGGTTTCACCCGCCGCAGCAGAATGTCCCCGGCGACCTCCACCACCAGCCGTTCCAACTCCGCCGGATCCACCCCCGCGTAGCGCGCGTACACCGACCGCATCAGATGCCCCCGGTCACGACGCTCCGCACGCACATACCGCGGCAACGCCACCGCCAGCGACGCAAGCTCCCGCACCCGCCGCGGCGCCGAGGCGTCCGCCAACCGCATCCACAGATACGACTCGATCACCGTCGCCGACGCCACCGCCCCATCCAGGTCGAACACCGCCAGCACCCCGTCACCGGCGGCCAGATGCCCCGACAGCCGCCGCGGCGGCGCGGGATCACGCGGCCGGCGCAGCACCGCCGTCACCGCCGGGCAGTGCACGTCCTGCAGATAGTGCCGCCAGTCGAAACACGCCGGATCAAACCCGAACTCCGCCTGATCGGCCGGATCCATCGCCGCGTGCAACGCACCCGTGGCGTCGTCGACATAGACCAGCTCCGCCTTCGTGTACGCCCGGTACACATCCGAGTAGCGGCGCAGAAACCCCACCCGGCTCTCCGCCCGCTCCAGCTCCCCGGCAAACCGGCGCACCCGATCCGAGGGCGGGGCATGCTCCAACGCCCGGCCCGCCAACCCCACCAGCCGCTCCGAGCGACGCAGCTTCGCCTCCACCGCCGCCGCCCCCGCGAACGGCCACTCCGGCACCGCGAACGTCCCCCGACCGCGCCGCGGCAACGGATCGGCCTGGAAATAGTCCCGCACATAGGCGTACAGATCCCGAAACAGCAACGGATTACGAAAACCCGAACACACCGTGTAATAGGCCGGGGTGTCCGCCGGCGGCACCACCGCCGCCGCCGCCAGGATCGCGTTGACAACCAGATCCACCGGGATGATGTCCACCACCGCGTCCGGGGAGGCGGGGAAGTCCGGCAGCTCACCGCGGCCATAGGCCAGGATCAGCGGCTCGGCCATCTTGAACCCCTCGATCCACCCCGGGAACGGCCGGCGCAGCGCACTCTCGATGATCGAGGGACGGACGACCGTCAACGGCAGATCCCCGTGATGATCCTCCAGATACCGCTCACCCAACGCCTTGGTGAACGTGTACGCATCCGTCCACCCCAGCACCTGCGCCCGCTCACCCCCGGCCGTCACCATCCGCCGCGCCACCCACGCCCGGCGCAGCCGCTCCGCCTCCGCCGACACCGTTTGCGCCCCGGCGGCGGCGAACCGCCGCGACGCCTGCGCCCGAAACCGCGCCGAACACTCCGGCGCCCGCGAGGCGTCCTCGGTCTGCTGGCGCACCCGCGACGCCGCATCCCACTCGACCCGCCAGTCCACGTCATGGGCCAGCGGCCCCTCGGCGATGTGCCCCGAACGCAACCCCGCCACATACGCCGTCGACACATGCACCAGATGAGGCCTGGCCCCCCCGGCCGCAAGCGCCCGCAGCAGCTCCGCCACCCCACCGACGTTCGTGGTGAACGCCTCGTCGACCGGCGGGTCGAACGACACCTCCCCGGCACAGTGGATGACCACGTCGAGGTCGGCGGGCAGATCCGGCATCGACGCCAGATCCCCCTCGATCACCTCCACCCGCTCGGCGAGCAGCGCCGCCACCCCCGCCGCACCCAACGCCTCCCGCAACCCGCGAAACGCCGRCTTCCGCATCATCCGCRCCAGYCGCGCCGCCCCGCTGTGACTGCCCCGCGGCCGCACCAGCGCCACCACCGCCGTGTCGGGGAAGTCCGACAGCAACCGTTCCAGCAGCGCCTCCCCGACGAACCCGGTCACCCCGGTCACCAGGACCCGCCTACCCGCGAGCCGCTCACGCAGCCCCACCCTGACCTCCGCTGCCGTCACCTGCACCGCCACCTGCTCGTCCGGTGAGCATCCGCTGCACCGCTGCGCCGCCTGGGCCCTGCTCGTCCGGGTGGGCACCCGCCCACCCGAAGCTCACCCGGAGGGCAACAGTAGGCGACGATCCGCCCCCGCGACGTCAACCGGCGCACCGCCTGCGTGTGCCCACGCCGAGGTACGCAGGGAAACCTACCGTCACCAGGGCAGCGCCATGACGGGCAGCCCCACCACCCACCCGCCGAGATGACCCTGCGCGTCACTGCGACAGCCGGACGAACACGCCCGCTCAAGCGGCAACCGGACGAACACGCCGGCTGAGGCCGTCCACGGCCTCAGCCACCCGCGGCCTCGGCCAGCGCCCGCACCAGCCGCGTGCACGAACCGGTCAGCCCCCACCGTTCGGCGAGCGCCCCCACCGCCGCCGGATCGACCGGCGCCGCCGGCAGCAGATCAGCGAAGGCACCCACCGGCACGTCCCGCACCACCGCCACCACCCCCACCGCGGCACGCACATAGTCCCGGGCGCCCCGCAACCGACGCCGCGCCCCGGCCGGCAGACCCGCGCCGCCGTCGGCGTCAACCGCGGCGAGCACCGCCGCGAGYGACCCGAACCGGGTCAGCAGCGCCGCGGCGGTCTTCGCCCCGATCCCCGCCACCCCCGGCAACCCGTCACTGGGATCACCGCGCAGCACCGCGAAATCGGCATAGGCCCGCCCCGGAACGCCGTAGCGTGCCGTCACCGCCGCCTCGTCCACCACCGCGAACTTCTCCACCGCGTACCGCACCCGCACCCCGGCCGCGTCGTCGACGAGCTGGAACAGGTCCCGGTCACCGGTCAGAATGTCCACCTCCCCCCGGTGACGGGTCGCCAGCGTCGCGATCACGTCGTCAGCCTCGAACCCGGCGGCCTCCGCCCGGGCGATCCCGAACGCGTCGAGGACCTCGTCGATGATCGGGAGTTGGGCGAGCAGGTCGCCGTCCACCCGCTCGACCTGCCCGCCCCCGCCGGCCTCGCCGGCCCCGACGTCGGCGACCCGGTGCGCCTTGTAGGACGCCAGCAGCGCCACCCGGAACGCCGGCCGCCAGTCGGCGTCGAAACACGCCACGACCCGCTTCGGGCGCACCTCGCCGATCTGCCGGGCCAGCACGTCGAGCAGTCCCCGCACCGCGTTCACCGGCGTGCCGTCGGGAGCCCGCACCGAACGCGGCACCCCGAAAAACGACCGGAAGTACAGCGACGGGGTGTCGACAAGCATCAGCCGACCGTCCGCCCCCGCCCGCTCACCCACAAACACCGTCCCACCCTCCCCGCACACAGCCGGTACCCATCCCAGCGGCTATCCCCACGGGACCAGACCACGGACCAGAAACATCCACATCATCCCCCGTCCTCCTGCATACGCTCCGAACGTGCTGGAAGATCTCGACCGTCAAATCGTGCAGATGCTGTGCCGAGATGGGCGTATGAGCTTCACCGACCTCGGCCGAGCCACCGGCCTGTCGGTCTCCGCCGTCCATCAGCGCGTCCGACGCCTGGAACAGCGTGGAGTGATCACCTCCTACACGGCGCTCGTCGACCCCGCCCAGGTCGGCCTGCCCCTGACCGCCTTCATCTCGATCACACCGATCGACCCGAGCCAACCCGACGACGCCGCCGACCGGCTCGCCCACATCGTCGAGATCGAGGCCTGCCACAGCGTCGCCGGCGACGAGAGCTACCTGCTCAAGGTGCGAGTCGCCACCCCCGGCGACCTCGAGACGCTGCTGCAGCAGATCCGCGCCGCCGCGAACGTCTCCACCCGCACCATGGTCGTGCTCTCCACCCCCTACGAAGGACGCCCCCCCGCCCTGTGAACACCCGCCGGACCAACCCCCGCCCCGGACCGCCCCCGGACCGGAGCGCCGCTCACCGCACCAGGGCACGGCCACCGCCCGGATCGAACAGATGGATCCGCGTCACGTCCAGGGCGGCAGACTCACCACCGTGACCGACGACGCCCCCCGACCCGCCCGCACCATCCTGTACCGGGGCGGGCGCATCCACACCCCGGCCGACCCGTTCGCCACCGCGATGCTCACCGACGGCGACACCATCGCCTGGGTCGGCTGCGACGCCGCCGCCACCCATCTCGACGCCGACACCGTCATCGACCTCGACGACGCCCTGATCACCCCCGCCTTCGTCGACGCCCACGTCCACACCACCGCCACCGGCCTGGCCCTGTCCGGCCTCGACCTCACCGGCACCCCCACCCGCGCCGCCGCCCTGTGCGCCCTCACCGCACACGCCCACCGCCACCCCACCACCACCCTGTTCGCCACCGGCTGGGACGAGACCACCTGGACCGACGACCCACGCCCACCCACCGCCACCGACCTCGACCGCGCCGCTGGCGGCGCGGTCGTCTACCTCGCCCGCGTCGACGGCCACAGCGCGGTGATCTCCTCCGCGCTCGCCGCCGCATCCGGCGCCCCCCACCACCCCGGCTGGCACCCCGACGGCACCGTCACCGGCCACGCCCACCACCTCGCCCGCCGGACCGCCGACGCCACCCTGACCCCCACCGGGCGCCGCGACGCCTGGAACACCACCCGCACCCGCGCCGCCGCCCTCGGCATCGTCGCCCTGCACGAGATGGCCGGACCCGACATCTCCTCCGCCGACGACCTCGCCGGCCTGCTCGCCCACGCCCGCGCCGTCCCCGGACCCGACATCGTCGGCTACTGGGCCGGGGACATCGCCACCGCCGTCGAACTCGGCACCGCCTGGGGCGGCGACGCCTTCGTCGACGGCTCCCTCGGCTCCCACACCGCCGCCCTGCACACCCCCTACGCCGACACCCCCCACATCCGCGCCACCACCCACCTCGACGCCGACACCATCCGCGACGCCGTCCTCGACTGCGCCGACGCCGGCCTACAGGCCGGCTTCCACGCCATCGGCGACGCCGCCATCACCACCGTGCTGGACGGCCTCGAAGCCGCCGCCACCACCCTCGGCCACAACCAGATCACCGCCGCCCGCCACCGCCTCGAACACGCCGAAATGACCACCCCCGACCACCTGCCCCGCATCGCCGCCCTCGGCCTCGTCGCCAGCGTCCAACCCGCCTTCGACGCCCGCTGGGGCGGCGAGAACGGCATGTACGCCACCCGCCTGGGCCCCACCCGTGCCGCCRCCATGAACCCCTTCGCCGCCATGAACCGCGCCGGCATCCCCCTGGCGTTCTCCTCCGACGCCCCCGTCACCCCCCTGGACCCCTGGGGCGCCATACGCGCCGCCGTCACCCACCACACCCCCACCGCCCGCCTCTCCGCCCGCGCCGCGTTCACCGCCGCGACCCGAGGCGGCTGGCGCGCCGCCCGCGCCGACACCGACGGCCACGGCACCCTCGCCCCCGGCGCCCCCGCCACCTACGCCGTCTGGGCCGTGCCCGGCGAACTCGTCGCCCAGGTCCCCGACGACCGCATCGCCGCCTGGTCCACCGACCCCCGCGGCGCCGTCGCCGCCCTGCCCGACCTGTCCGCGCCCGCCCCGACCTGCCTACGCACCGTCCTGCGCGGCCGCATCCTGCACGACACCCTCACCTGAACACCGGCCCCGCCCGACCTGCCCACGCACCGTCCTGCGCGGCCGCGTCCCCCTCGGCTTCGAGTCAGCTTCGAGCGTCAGGGCCGCCACACGCCCGCCGACCAGGACCGGCGTGCTCAGCACGACCCGTGTGACCGAAACTGGTCCAGTGACCCCACCGCCCGCCCGCCCGCCCCACCAAGCGGCCGGTGACACGGCCCCCATCCCACCAGCCGTCCCCGAACCGCGCGTGAACGGCGAACCACCCGTGAACGGCGAACCAGGCATGGGCCCGCGGCCAGACCCGGCGGACCCGCAACCCACCCTGAGATCCACCTTGAGATCCACCCTGATCCGCCACACCCGACGCCCACTCGCCGCGCTCCTCGGCGGCGCCCTGCTCTACCTCGCCACCCCACCGGTCGGCTGCTGGCCCCTGGCCCCCGTCGCGGTCACCCTGCTCACCCTCGCCGTCCGCAACCGGCGTCTGCGCGCCTCCTACGGCCTGGGACTGCTGTTCTCCCTCGCCTTCTGCATCCCCCTCCTGCGCTTCGTCTCCTTCGTCGGCRCAGACGGATGGCTCGTGCTCTCCCTCGCCGAAGCCGCCATCCTCGCCCTCGTCGCCCCCGCCACCACCCTCGTCTGGCGGCTACCCGGCGCCTGGCTGTGGACCGCCGCCGTCTGGGTCGCCCAGGAAGCGCTGCGCAGCCGAGCGCCCTTCGGCGGCTTCCCCTGGGGACGACTCGCCTTCACCCAGCCCGACAGCCCCTTCACCGCCCTGGCCGCCCTCGGCGGCGCCCCCGCCGTCACCGCCGCCGTCGCCGCCACCGGCGCCCTGACCGCCCTCACCATCGTCAGGATCACCACCCCCGCCCGCGGCACACCCACCCCCCGCACCCTCCCAACAGCCGCCACGGCCCGCCGCCTCGCCGCCCCCATCCTCGGCACTGCCGCCCTCACCCTCACCGGCCTGCTCGTACCCCTGCCCATCGCCCCCGAGCACGGCACCCTCACCGTCGCCGCCATCCAGGGAAACGTCCCCGCCGACGGCGGCTACCGCGCCCTCGGCCGCGCCTTCCAGGTCACCGCCAACCACGTCACCGTCACCAGGCACCTCGCCACCGACGTCACCACCGGAACACACCCACAACCCGACCTCGTCCTGTGGCCGGAGAACTCCTCCGACCTCGACCCCCTCACCAACCCCGCCGTCGCCACCGCCCTGCGCGCCGCCGCCCGCACCGCCGGCGCCCCCCTCCTCGTCGGCGCCGTCCTGGGYGGCCCCGGACCAGGCCACCTCCGCAACGCCGGCATGATCTGGACCGCTGACGGCTTCACCGGCCAGATGTACGTCAAACGCCACCCCGTCCCCTTCGCCGAATACCTCCCCGGCCGCGCCCTACTCGAAAAACTCATCCACCGCTTCGCCGACGAGATGCCCAGCGACTTCCTCGCCGGCACCACCCCCGGCGCGCTCCACGCCGCCGGCACCACCATCGGAGACATCATCTGCTTCGAAGTCGCCTACGACGGCCTCGTCCGCGACACCGTCAACCACGGCGCCGATATCCTCGTCATCCAGACAAACAACGCATCCTTCGGTCGCAAAGGTGAAAGCCAACAGCAACTCGCCATGTCACGTCTGCGCGCAGTCGAACACGGCCGGGCCACCGTCCAGGTCTCCACCAGCGGTGAAAGCGCCCTCATCACTCCCGACGGCACCCTGCTCGCCAAAACCGGCCTCTACGAAGCAGGCATCCTCACCGCCGCGCTACCCCGACGCACCACCCGCACCCTCGCCGACCAGGCCGGGATCCTCCCGGAGGCGGTTCTCATCGCCCTCGGCCTGACCGCCATGATGGCAGGGGTGATCCACGCCCGGCGAACCCGTCCCACGGCCCGGACCGTGACACCGCCAACACCGACATGACCGCCAACACCGACATGACCGCCACCCCGTAGCCGGCACACCACCAAACCCCATGACCCCGCGAAACGACACCGACAGCGCCACCCACCGTGACGCCACCCGGGCAGACACCACCGCGGACATGGTCCCTGACCAGGAGAGGAAGCGCGTGGATCCCAACCGCGTTGTCGTCTGCGTCCCGACCTACAACGAACGGGACAACCTACCGGACACCGCCCGCCGCCTGCGGACGGCCAACCCGACGGTCGACCTGCTCGTCATCGACGACGCCAGCCCCGACGGCACCGGGAAGATCGCCGACGAACTCGCCGCCTCCGACGACCACATCCACGTCCTGCACCGCGAAGGCAAATCCGGCCTCGGCACCGCCTACGTCGCCGGGTTCTCCTGGGCACTACACCACGGCTACACCGTCATCGTCGAAATGGACGCCGACGGCTCCCACCAACCCGAGCAGCTACCCCGCCTGCTCGCCGCCCTCGACCACGCCGACCTCGTCATCGGATCCCGCTGGATACCCGGGGGAGAGGTCCGCAACTGGCCGCGGCGCCGCTTCCTGCTCTCCCGCGGCGCCAACCTCTACGTCCGCGCCGCCCTCGGCATACCCCTACGCGACGCCACCGCCGGCTTCCGCGCCTACCGCGCCGACGTCCTCCGCGACCGCGACCTGCACCGCGTCACCTCCCAGGGCTACTG
The DNA here is from genome assembly GCF_002099325.1 of Frankia sp. KB5. Lineage (NCBI taxonomy): Bacteria > Bacillati > Actinomycetota > Actinomycetes > Frankiales > Frankiaceae > Frankia > Frankia sp. KB5. Next base: position 28,874 of record NZ_MRUJ01000081.1, read on the forward strand.
CTTCCAGGTCGACCTCGCCTGGCAGGCCTGGCGCCGCGGCTTCCGCGTCCGCGAAGTCCCCATCACCTTCGTCGAACGCGAACGCGGCACCTCCAAGATGAGCAACGCCGTCGTCGCCGAAGCCCTCTGGCGCGTCGCCTGGTGGGCCGCCACCACCCGACGCCACCGCCCCACCCCGAAGACAACCACCGACACCACACCCCACGAGCCCCTCCACACCCCCCAGGACCGCAACGTCACCCAGGACCGCAACGTCACCTCCGGCCACGCCTGAATCCGACGCCCACCGGCCGAACCGGCCCCCCACCACCGCCCAACACCCGACCGCCCAACACCCGACCCGAGGCCGCACGCAACCAGTCGGCACAACACGATGCGACACCCGGCCGGACCCGACGCGGCCACCACGGCCGCCCGGGCACGGCTCAACCCGCCCCGTGCCCGGCAGCCCACCCCACGAACACGACACAACGAACCGACCGCGGACACGGCGAAAGGTCGGACACGGCAACCACCCCGCGCCCGACCCCTACCGCACAACCACCCAAACGATCAGGCCGATCAGGCTGAACGCCTGTCCGTACCGGCACCCCGCAGAACGGCCAACCGCTCCGCCAGGACCTCTTCAAGGTCATCCGTCGTCCGACGCTCCATCAGCATGTCCCAGTGCGTACGCGGCGGCTTCGCCTTCTTCGGCTCAGGCCGCTCACCATCGACGATGACCGACGCCCCACCACAAACCCTGCACTCCCACACCGACGGCACCTCGGCCTCAGCCGCGAAGGGCATGGTGAACTGGTGGCCGTTCGGACAGTCGTAGGACGCGGACTGCCGTGGGGCAAGCTCGGTGCTGCGGTCAGTCTCGTAGGACACAGCACCGAGACGGCTTCCCCGCAGGATGCGCTCGCCCATATAACTCCTCCGAGCGTCGAGACGTGTGCAACTACCCCTCGATAACGTTCCAGCCAGCCCAGGCGTTCCCACCGACGAAGGACCACCAACACAACCATGAACACCCAACGCTCCCACTCCACCACAAAATACCGCACCGCCCACTCCCGAACCCTGCACACCACCACCCTCGGCATCACCCGCGCCACCATCGGCATCCTCRCCCTCAGCCGCCCCGTCGACATCATCCGCCTCACCGGCGTCGACCGCGTCACAGCCGGCAGACTCGCCTGGCTCGCCCGACTCGCCGGCATCCGCGACCTCGCCCTCGGCACCGGCCTCCTCCACGCCCTGATCACCCGCCGCGACACCACCACCTGGCTGTGGACCGGAATGATCGCCGACGCCGCGGACGTTGCCGTCCTTGCAACCGCCACCACCCGCGGCGAACTCCCACCCATGATCGGCACCGCCATGACCACCGCCGCCCTCGGCGGCGTCACCGCCGCCGTCCCCCTCGCCCTGCCCCGACACCACCCGAACACCGACCCACCACCGACCATCGACACCGGGGGAGAGCACCACCACCCCGCCCCACCCACTCCCACCCGCAGAAAGGCAGCCACGACACCATGACCGACCCCCACGACACCACCGGACCCGACAAAATCGTCAAGACCGACGAGCAGTGGCGCGCCGAACTCGACCCCGAGCGCTACGCCATCCTCCGCCGCGCCGCCACCGAACCCCCCTTCACCGGCGCCTACACCTACAGCAAAGAAAACGGCACCTACCGCTGCGGCGGCTGCGGCGCCGCCCTGTTCACCTCCGACACCAAATACGACTCCGGCTCCGGCTGGCCCAGCTTCACCCAACCTGCCGTCGCCGACGCCCTCGAACTCGTCGAAGACCACTCCCACGGCATGATCCGCACCGAAGTCCGCTGCGCCCGCTGCGGCGGACACCTCGGCCATGTCTTCGACGACGGACCCGGCCCCACCGGCCAGCGCTACTGCATGAACAGCCTCGCCCTCGACCTCGACCCCCACTGAAGCCGCCTCCAGGTAAACCGTTTCCCCCGCAGCCCGGGCTGCCAGGCACAGGGAAGCAGGGCCCACACCTCGGCGGGTTCACGCCGGGCCCTCCCCCACCCACCAAAAACGCCGATAATGAGCATTATGTCAAGTAGAGCTGGTCGCAGGGCCTCCCCTCCTCGGCCCCGGGCCGCTCAGCCGCAGTTGATTCACCGGCCCGGCTGAACGTGACACACCTCGACCGGTGGCGTCCCCGGCCAGCGATGTCCCCCATCCGGATGCCGCCGGTCAAACCCGGCCGTCACCGGCCATACGAGGCTTCCATGCCTACCAATGATCAACTTGGCTTGATCTGCCTTTACTCCCCCGGTGCTGGTTGGTGTTTTTGTTTTTGATCATGGCATGTGAGATGTCGTCAACACTGTTGATTATCTTGAAGTGAATGTGGGGGACCTGGGCACGGTCCGCGGTCCCCCAGCGGACCGTCACCGCCCATGCCTTGAACAGCTCGGCAGCCGCGCCCTGGATGACGGCGTTACGGGCGAACCTGCCCCGGGCCGCCTCCGGGACGGCGACGTTCGCCGCCGCGTCGGGATCGTCGGGATCGTCGGGCGGGTCGGCAGCGGATGCTGCGGCGACCTGGCGCTCCGAGCTACGAGCTGCTGATCGACGAGGCCGCGGTCCGGCGACCGTCCGCGCCGCCGCCGGTGATGCGCGAGCAGCTCGCGCATCTGGCGGCTCGGGCCGACGAGGAGAACGTCACGGTGCGGGTGCTGCCGATCGAGGCGGTGGTCCGCGACTACCAGACGTTGCCGGGAGCGCTGTCGCTCTACACCTATCCCGATCCGGGCGACCCGGTGGTGGCGGCGATCGAGTCCATCACCACCGACGTCATCGTGACGGATTCCGCGCAGGTCGCACGGTACGCCGAGCGGTACGACCTGCTGGCCGAGGTGGCGCTGTCCCCCGGCGACAGCGTCGAGTTCATCAGCCAGGCCGCGACGAAGCTGCCTGACCGTTAGGAAGCGACCACCATGAACAGTGCCGTGAGCACCCCCGCCTTCGCCTCCCTCGTCACCGCCTGGCGCAAGTCCAGCCGCAGCGAGCCGACCGCCAACTGTGTTCAGGTGGCCGCGGCCGGGGCTGGCGCGGCCCGCCGGATAGGCGTCCGCGACTCCAAATTCCCGTCAGGCCCTGATTTGTGGTTCACCCCGGCCGTCTGGGCGGCCTTCGTCGACCAGACCAGGCGGCAGCCCGGCGCGCAGATCCGGGACGGCGGCGTCATCACCGGGCACATTCCGGCCGAGCAGGTCCCAGCGGACTTCCACAGGGACGACAAGGTCTTCGAGCCGGGACGGCCGGCGATCACGATGCGCGGTACCGCCGGTTTGGATGGCCCGGTCCTCTACTTCACCGAGGTCGAGTGGGAGGCCTTCGTCGCCGGCGTGACGGCCGGCGAGTTCGACGACCTGCCCGGCGGCCTGGCGGAGGAGCCAGGGCGCCCCAGCCGGTAGCGTCACCGACGTCCCAGCCGTCAGGGGCCGCAGCCATTCAGAGGGCTGCGGCCCCTGACGCGTTCTCGCGTCCTTTCGCCCCGCCGCGCGGCGCCGAAACCCGTTGGGGCTTGTCACATTCGGTCCGAACTCGGATACTGCCCTCACGATGTGCGTTGCTGCACTGTGCAGAGCTGTGCGCAGTGATACGCACTGGCAGTCCGGGGAGGCCTGGCGTAAGCGGGCGTCACCGTCGTGGCAGAGGCCGCGTTCCAGGACCGGCTCTGGACCCCCATCTGGAACCGCTCACCGCCCACGCCGACGTGCGAATCATCCGCTGCACCGTCGACGCCGCCGTCGCCCACCAGCGGATCACCACCCGCGCCGGGCTCGATCCCCACCGCACTGCCCACGGCGACCGCGACCTCCTCGACGACATCGCCGCCGGCCGCCACTCTCTGGATGGCTTCGTCGACATCAGCCTGGACCTCCCGCGGCTCCCCGTCGACACCAGCGACGGCTACCGCCCCGGTCTCGACACCATCGCGGCGTTCCTCACCGAGTCCGTCCCGTGAGCGCTGAGCCGTCGGACGGGTCTGGCAGGCCGTGTCGACTCAGCCCGCGGCAGCTGCCGTCTCGGTGGCGCGCAGGTAGCTGTACACCGTCTCGCGGCTGACGCCGAACTCGCGGGCCAGATCGGACTTCTGCTCGCCGGCGGCGGCGCGCGCGACCAGATCCCGGGCCTGGCCCGGGGTCAGGGCGGGCTTGCGGCCGGTGTAGGCGCCGCGCTGCTTCGCGGCGGCGATGCCCTCGCGCCGGCGTTCGAGGATCAGTGCGCGCTCGAACTCGGCGAACGCGCCCATGACGGACAGCAGCAGGGTCGCCATCGGCGAGTCCTCGCCGATGAAGGTCAGGCCCTCCTTGACGAACTCGACCCGCACGCCCTTGGCCGTGAGGGTCCGCACGATGCGGCGCAGATCGTCAAGGTTGCGGGCGAGGCGGTCCATCGAGTGCACGAGCACGGTGTCGCCCTCGCGGACAAACGCGAGCATCTCGTCGAGCTTCGGCCGATCGGCATCCTTCCCGGACGCCTTGTCCGTGAACAGCCGCTCGGCCTCGACCCCGTCTAGGCGAGCGGCACGCGCGTCGCGGACCGCGCCGACCACCAGACCCAGCGGGGTGCCAGCAACGCCTCGATCCCGGCGAGCACCCGCGCGGCCTGGCCGGCCCCGGCCAGGGGAACCGCGAGCCGCACCACGCCCGGCGCCACCGCACCGCCCGCCCCACGCGGGCCGTCCCTACCCTTCAGACCCTCCGGGCTGTCCGCACCCTCCCGACCGTCCGTGTCCTCCCGACCGGTGCCACCGCTCACCGTGGGCGCGGACGCGGCCCGGGGCCGGTAGGCCACCCCGAGGCCGGCTCCGCCCAGCGGGACCAGGGCGAGCAGATCCCGGCGGACGAACCCGTCGGCCCGCAGCCGGGCGAGCAGGCCCGACTCCGGGTAGGACGGGGATGCCGACGTCACTGGTCGATTCTCACCGGCGGGTCCGACAGTTCGCGCCCCTCCGGGACGGTGCTCACGGCTGTCGGGCCAGTACTCACGGTCGCGGTGCCAGGGTCCACGGCACCCCCGGCGGCCAGTGGCAGCCCGGTGACGCGACGCGCCCGAAGAGCTAGAAAGCCGAAATGCCCACGTTGGAAACGTTGAGCGGCAAGAATCCGACGACGGGAGATCGGAACCTTCGCGGGAAGAGGCGGTTTCATGGCAGGACGGGACAGCGAGTACGAACGCCCCATCCTGCTCAGCTGCGGCGGCTGCGACGTGCGCTGGACGGCGCTGACCGCGGCGCACTGCCCGTCCTGCCACGAGACCTTCGCCGGCACCACCACCGGCTTCGACGCGCATCGGGTGAAGGGGGCCTGTCTTTCCCCGGAACGGGCCGGGTTACGCCGCGACCGCGGATACTGGCTCAGCGGAGACGAACAGCCGCCCGGCCGCATCCTGCGGGTCTCCGACCGGCAAGGCGGTTCGGCCGGCCCCGCGGGCGCCCGCGGTGGCGCCGGAGGCGGGGCCCGAGGTGGCGCCGGCACGGTACGGATGGCCGGCTGACCGAGCCCTCCCCCTTGTGTTCCCCGGCTGCGGTCCCGCAGCACCCGGACGCCGTCGCAGACCGCTCTCCCCCGTCCAGGGACGCTTCCGTTGGGGTAAAGGGGCCCGGCAGTGAAGATTCGACCGAGATGGCACGCTTAAAGCCCATGCCGGTTTTTTCCGGCCAAGCTATGACGTTCGACGTCGTTTCTCAACGCCCCGCGCCGGCGTCCACTCGGCGGGCGGCGATCCGTTTGGCGGTGGGCCACCGCACGTCGTGCGCCCAGCCGAGCTTCTCGAACAGGCGGATGAGTGCGGCGCTGGGATCGATCTGGCCGGGCAGGACGCCGTGGCGGGCGCTGGTGGGGTCGGCGTGGTGCAGGTTGTGCCACGACTYCCCCAGCGAGGGTATGGCCAGCCACCACACGTTGCTGGAGCGGTCCCGGGCCGCGAACGGTCGGGTGYCGATCGTGTGGCAGATCGAGTTGATGGAGAAGGTGACGTGGTGCAGCAGCGCGATACGGACCAGCGCTCCCCAGAACAACGCGGTCGCGGCCCCGGCCCAGGACATGCTCCACAGGCCGCCGACCAGCGGYGGCAGCAGCACCGAGGCGGCGACGAGCCAGGGGAAGCGGGCCGAGATCGCCGCGATGTCCCGATCGGCGAGCAGATCCGGGCAGAACGTCTCCGGCGCGGTCCGTTCCGGGTGGAAAAGCCATCCGACATGGGCGTGCAGGAACCCTTTCGCCAGGCCCCTGCCATGATGACCGAAACGCCACGGTGAATGCGGATCAGCTGCCTGGTCGGAGTATTTGTGATGCCGCCGGTGGGCCGCGACCCAGTCGGTCACCCCCATTTCGATGGCGAGGCTCCCGGCGACGGCGAGGATTATCCGCAGCGGCCGACCGGTCCGGAAGGAACCATGCGTGAACAGCCGGTGGTAGCCCACGGTGACACCGAATCCGGTGATCAGGTACATGACGGCACCGATGACCAGGTCGTGCCAGCCCAGCCCCCACCCCCAGGCCAGCGGGACCGCGGCGAGCAGGGCAAGCAGGGGCACGACGATGAAGAACGCGAGCAGAACCTGCTCGCCGAGGGTCTTCGACTGGTCCGCCACGTCGGGACGGGTCGACCGCCTCGGCCCGGTGGCCCTGGCCGGGAGCGGCGGCCCCGACGGCAGGGTCGGGTCGGGGCGGGACCGGCCCGGCGGACACCCGTCGTAGTCACCGGGCCGGGATGCTGCGACGCGCGCCGCGGCAGAACCGAGGGTGCCCGATCCGAGGGTGCCCGATCCGAGGGTGCCCGATCCGAGGGTGCCCGATCCGAGGGTGCCCGATCCGAGGGTGCCCGATCCGAGGGTGGTCGTGGGGATGGATTTGGCCGTACCGGACGTGGTAGCCGTACCGGACGTGGTGACGGTAGATTTTATGATAACGGAATCGGTGCTGCCGGATACAGCGGCAGAGGCGGCGATGGCCGACTGCAGTTCGGATTCACGGGACACGTGTTTCCCTCCGTGTCTGGGGGATTGTCAGTGCTACCTGTGGTCGGTTTTCCGGATCGGGGCGTTGGTGCTACCCGCCAGAACCGGGTTGGGTGTACCCCCGCATCGAGGCGCGGAAAGCGGACTTCACGAACACCGTCCGTCCCGGGTAGCAGAGCGTCACGGGCCGCCCACCCGAGAGCCGTGGGCGGCGTTCGTCAGGCACGATCGAACGACCATGACACTCACCGACCACCTTCCCCCGACTTCCGGCACCGGCCATGACGGCGAACGGGCCGCCCACCCGAAGGACCCCCACCCGAAGGACCCCGACTCGAAGAACCCGGACCTGACCGGCCCCGACGACGGGCCCGGCGGCGGGCCCGATCCCGACGCACTCTATGACGCGTTCACCAGGTGGGTCGCAGAGCAGGGGCTGGAGCTGTACCCGGCGCAGTCCGAGGCGCTGATCGAGATCGTCTCGGGGTCGAACGTGATCCTGGCGACGCCGACCGGGTCGGGCAAGAGCCTGGTCGCGGCGGGGGCGCACTTCGCGGCGCTGGCGGCGCGGCGGCGTACCTTCTACACCGCGCCGATCAAGGCGCTGGTGTCGGAGAAGTTCTTCGCGTTGTGCGCGATGTTCGGCGCGGCGCAGGTCGGGATGATGACCGGGGACGCCAGCGTGAACGACACGGCGCCGATCATCTGCTGCACGGCGGAGGTACTGGCGAACATCGCGCTGCGCGACGGGGTCGCCGCCGACGTCGGTCAGGTCGTCATGGACGAGTTCCACTACTACGCCGACCCCGACCGCGGCTGGGCCTGGCAGGTGCCGCTGCTGGAACTGCCGCACACCCAGTTCATCCTGATGTCGGCGACGCTCGGTGACGTGTCGCTGTTCGAGGCGGACCTGACGCGGCGCACCGGGCGCGAGACCACGGTGGTGCGCTCCGCGCAGCGTCCGGTGCCGCTGTTCTACCGGTTCGTCACCACGCCGATGCACGAGACGATCGGTGAGCTGCTGGAGACCCACCAGGCTCCCGTCTACGTCGTGCACTTCACCCAGGCGCAGGCGTTGGAACGGGCGCAGGCGCTGATGAGCGTGAACGTGTCGACCCGGGCGGAGAAGGACGCGATCGCGAGGACGATCGGGAACTTCCGGTTCACCGCCGGGTTCGGCAAGGTGCTGTCCCGGCTGGTCCGCCACGGCATCGGGGTGCATCACGCCGGAATGCTGCCGAAGTACCGCCGGCTGGTGGAGCAGCTCGCCCAGGCGGGGCTACTGAAAGTCATCTGCGGCACGGACACCCTGGGGGTGGGGATCAATGTGCCGATCCGCACGGTGGTGTTCACCTCCCTGTCGAAGTACGACGGGAGCAGGGTGCGGCTGCTGTCGGCACGGGAGTTCCATCAGATCGCCGGGCGGGCCGGGCGGGCCGGCTACGACCCGGTCGGCAACGTCGTCGTGCAGGCCCCCGAGCATGTGATCGAAAACGAACGCGCGTTGGCGAAGGCCGGGGACGATCCGAAGAAGCGGCGCAAGGTGGTCCGCAAGAAGCCCCCCGAGGGCAGCGTCGGGTACGGCCTGGCGACGTTCGAACGGCTCATCGCGGCCGAACCCGAGCCGTTGACCTCCCAGTTCACCGTGAACCACGCGATGCTGCTCAACGTGATCAACCGGCCGGGGGACGCGTTCGCGTCGATGCGCCACCTGCTCACCGACAACCATTCGGATCGCGCCACTCAGCGCCGGCTGATCCACCGGGCGATCGCGATCTACCGGGCGCTGCTGGCGGCCGGGGTGGTGGAGCGCCTCGACACCCCCGACGAGCTTGGCCGCGGCGTGCGGGTGACGGTGGACCTGCAGCTCKACTTCGCGCTCAATCAGCCGCTGTCCCCGTTCGCGCTGGCCGCGCTGGAGCTGCTCGACCCGGCCTCCCCCTCCTATGCGCTGGATGTGCTTTCGGTGCTGGAGGCGACCCTGGACAATCCCCGGCAGGTGCTGCACGCCCAGCTGTCGAAGGCGAAGGGGGAGGCGGTCGCGGCGATGAAGGCCGAGGGCGTCGACTACGACCGGCGGATGGAGCTGCTGGAGGAGGTCAGCTATCCCCAGCCGCTGGCGGAGCTGCTGGGCGCGGCGTTCGGCCTGTACCGGCGGGGGCATCCCTGGGTCGACGACTACGAGCTGGCGCCGAAGTCGGTGGCGCGGGAGCTCTACGAGCGGGCGATGACGTTCGCCGAGTACGTGGCGTTCTACGGGCTGGCCCGCTCCGAGGGGCTGCTGCTGCGCTACCTGGCCGACGCCTACAAGGCGCTGCGCCAGACGGTGCCCGAGGACGCCCGCACCGAGGAGGTCGTCGACCTGACCGAGTGGCTGGGGGAACTGGTCCGCCAGACCGACTCCAGCCTCCTCGACGAGTGGGAGCGGCTGAGCAACCCGGCCGGGGACGGCGCGGGCGCCACGGCGGGCACCACGGCGAGCGGTGGTGGCGTCGACGAGCGGCCACCGGCGGTCACGGGCAACATCCGGGCATTTCGGGTGTTGGTGCGCAACGCGCTGTTCCGCCGGGTCGAGCTTGMCGCGCTGCGCCGCTACGACACGCTCGGCGAGCTCGACGGCGGGTATGACGGCGGGTTCGACGCCGACGGGTGGCGGGCGGCGTTGGAGCCGTACTTCGCCGAGCATGGCGAGATCGGCACCGGTCCGGACGCGCGGGGGCCGGGTCTGCTCATCCTCGACGAGAAGCCGGGGACGCCGGGGACGTGGACGGCGCGACAGATCTTCGACGACCCGGCCGGGGACCATGACTGGGGCTTCAGCGCGGAGATCGACCTGACCGCCTCGGACGAGGCGGGGGTCGCGGTGGTCCGGGTCACCGCCGTCGACCGATTCTGACGCCCGTAAAGGAACACGAAATCCGCCCCCACTAGGGTATTTGGTAAGGATCGTCCAATTACCAAGGGGCTGATTGCGGTGACGAGCGCGGACCGACACGACCCAGAGGTCGGGCAGTGGTGGAAGAGCCTTGCGGAGGAACGCAGCCCGGTCGACCTCAGGACCGACCAGCCGCACGCGGCCCGGATGTACGACTACTTCCTGGGTGGCAAGGACAACTTCCCCGTTGATCGGGAGGCGGCCGAGCAGGCACGGGCCGCCTTCCCGGGCGCCAGCATCGCCGCGGTGGAGAACCGGGCGTTCCTGCGCCGGGCGACCCGGTTCCTGGCCACCGAGGTCGGGATCCGCCAGTTCCTCGACATCGGCACCGGCATCCCCACGTCCCCGAACCTGCACGAGGTCGCCCAGGGCATCGCCCCCGACGCCCGGATCGTCTACACCGACAACGACCCGATCGTGCTCGCCCACGCCCGGGCCCTGCTCGCCAGCACCCCCGAGGGCCGCACCGCCTACCTCGACGCGGATCTGCGCGACCCGGAGCGCATTCTGGCCGCCCCGGAACTGCGCGACACCCTCGACCTGACTCAGCCGGTCGCCCTGTCCATGATCGCGATCTTCCATTTCATCCCCGACGCGGATGACCCCTACGGCATCCTCGGCCGGCTGCTGGCGGCCCTGCCATCGGGCAGTTATCTGGCGCTCACCCACGCCACCGCCGACGTCAACCCCAGCATGGAGCAGCTCTTCATCACGTACCGCTCCCGGGGCATCCCCGGGCAGCAGCGCACCCGGGCCGAAGTGGAACGGTTCTTCGCCGGCCTGGAGCTCATCGATCCCGGGGTGGAGATGGTCCATCGGTGGCGGCCGGAGGAGCCCGCCGCCGAGGGCGAGGGGCCGACCGATGCCGAGGTCAGTGTCTACGGCGGCGTCGCCCGCCTCGGGTAACCATCTCGGGTAGCCGCCGGCTCTCACCGGTTGTGCGGTCGCCAGCCGCTGCGGGCCCCAGGCCGGGGGCGGTGCGCTCACGCGGGCGGGTTCACCCGGGTGAGCCGGACGGCTCGAACGGGCCCGCAACGGGCCCGCCCGCACCCGCGCACCCTCCCGGCACCATGCCGAACCGGTTCGGGCGACGACCATGGACGGTATCGTCGGCACCGTGAGTATCGTCGGCACCGTGAGCACCGTACGGGTCTTCCTCCTGGACGATCATGAGATCGTCCGGCGTGGCATCCGCGAGATGCTCTCCGAGAACGGTGACATCGAGGTCGTCGGAGAGGCGTCCACCGCGGCGGAGGCACTGCGCCGGATCCCGGCGACGAGGCCGGACGTGGCCGTGCTCGACGCCCGCCTCGAGGACGGCAACGGTATCGACGTCTGCCGGGATCTGCGCTCGGCGCACCCCGAGATCGGCTGCCTGATCCTCACCTCCTACGACGACGATGACGCCCTGTTCGCCGCCATCATGGCCGGGGCCGCCGGCTACCTGCTCAAGCAGATCAGGGGCACGGACCTGGTCGGGGCCATCCGGACGATCGCCGCGGGCCGTTCCCTGCTCGACCCGGCCGTCACCCAGCGGGTCCTCACCCGGTTGCGGGAGGGCCCGGCCGAGGACCGCAAGCTTGCCACCCTCGGCGAGCGGGAACGCCAGATCCTCGTCCTCATCGCGGAGGGGCTGACCAACCGGCAGATCGCCGGGCGGATCCACCTGTCCGAGAAGACGGTGAAGAACTACGTCTCGGCCATCCTGGAGAAGCTGGAGCTGTCCAGCCGCACCCAGGCCGCCGTGTACGCCACCCGCATCGAGAAGTGACGGCGCCCGGAGACGCGACGGCACCGCGCGGGGATGGTCGCGCCGGACCCGCCGAGCGACGTCAGTCGAGGTGGGCGAGGACCGTCTGCAGGGCCTCGGCGACCGGGACGGCGGTGCGTACCACCGTCGCCGACGGCCAGGGGTCGGCACGGGCAGCCATCGCCCGGTGGATGGCCATCGTCGCCTCCGACGGGTCGGTGCCCGCGGCGGCGCGGCGCCCGATCCGGGCGGCCGCCACCTCCGGTGCCGTCACGCAGTGCAGCTCCACCAGGTCGGCGCAGACGCTTGCGGCGAGCTCGGCGGCGGCCCGGCGGTGACGCGCGCTCGACCAGGATGCGTCCAGCACCACCCGTTCCCCGCGGGCGAGAGCCGCCTCGGCGCGGCGCAGCATCTCGGCGTACGTCGCGTCGGTGATCTCGGGGGCGTAGCGCCCGGTGCCGAACCGCGGGTCGGAGGTCGCGGGGTCGCCGTCCGCGGGGTCGGAGGTCGCGGGGTCGGAGGTCGCGGCCGCGCCGGTACCGGCGTCGCGGCGGGCCCCGGTTCTCGTGGCGGTGCCGCTGGCGTTGCGCAGGGCACTGGCATACCCGCCGGCGGTGGTGTCCGCGGCCGGCCCGCCCTCACGCAGGGGCATCCCGGTCAGCTCCTGGCGGATCACGTCGGAGCGCAGCAGCACCCAGCCGTCACCGACCCCGGCCAGCCGGCCGGCCAGGGTCGTCTTGCCCGTCCCGGGCAGCCCGCCGACCACGACGAGCTGGACCCGGCCAGCCCGCAGATGACGGTGGGCGACGGCCAGCAGCCGGCGGGCCTCCTCGGCCGCGTCGGGATCACCCTGCCCGCCCCGGATACAGGTCACCTTCGCCCGGACGAACGCCCGGTAGGCGACGTAGAGATGCTGCAACGACCGCGGGTGCACCTCGCCGCTGAACTCTCGGTAGGCGTCGAGGAACTCGGCGGCCTCCTCCGGCGCGCCGAGGCGTTCCAGATCCATCGCCAGGAACGCGACGTCGCCGAGGACGTCACCGAAGCGCAGCCGCGGGTCGAACTCGATGCAGTCGAGGATACGGGGTCCGTCGCCGAGGCAGTAGATGTCGTCGGCGAGCAGGTCGCCGTGCCCGTCGCGGATCCACCCGGCGCGCACCCGATCGCCGAGCAGGGTCTCCCGGCCGGCCAGGTAGCGCAGCGCCAGTTCGCCGATCTCGTCGACCACCGCCGCGTCCAGCAGGGTGCCGCGGTAGGGGGAGATGCCTTCCAGGCCCTCCCGCCACAGCCCCTCCAGGGTCGCCCGCTGCCCCGCCACCGCGATCTCCGGTGAGGTCTCGCACCGCTGGTGGAACACCGCCAGCGCCCGGGCGACCGTGCGCAGTGCCGGGCCGACCCGGCTGCGCCGGCGGACGAGGGTGGACAGCCGCCGGCTCGCCGGCATCCGCCGCATCACGACCAGGTGGTCGATCACCTCACCGGTGTCGTCGAGGAGATCGGCGACACCCAGGTAGACGTCGGGGGCCAGCCGGCGGTTGAGCGCGACCTCCGACCGGCAGACCGACTCCCGGGTGCGGCGGTCGGTGAAGTCGAGGAAGCCCAGGTTCACCGGCTTCTTGCGCTTGTACACGCGATCGGCGGCCAGGTGCAGCGTGGCGCTGTGCGTCTCGTAGGTCTCGAACGTCTCCAGCTCGGACAGGTACAGGGCGCGCAGCCGGGGCTGGGCCGGGGTTGAGGCGGGGGACGGCGGGTTCGTCGGGGACAACATCCCTCCGGCCGCGTGATGGTCGTCCGCCCCGGTGGAGGGCGTCGCATCCCGCACGTACTGGATGGTCATGGCCCCTCCAGGGGGTCGCGTGGCAGGTCTGGCGGGTCGGGACACGGCGGTCGACGCTCGTCGCACCGCGTCGGACGGTCGGACGGGTGACGCCGGCGGTGTGGACAGATGAACGCCGACGTCCGATGGCTCCGAACATCATCGTCGCCGCCGGCGAGCATCCTCGCGACCGCCAGAGGTTGCCTACCCGGGGGCCCTTCGGACCATTCGTGGTGGACGTCCGACCCGACCCGGGCCGCACCCGCCAGCGGGTCACCGGCCCGGTCTAGCCGGCCAGCTCGGAAACCCCGGTCACCGCACCCCCGCCCGGTACCGGCCCGGTCTAGCCGGCCAGCTCGGGAACCCCGGTCACCGCGGCCAGCTCGGCCAGCGTGTCCGCGACGCTGCGGTGATGGATCGCCGTCCAGCCGCGCCGGCGCGCTGCCTCACAGTTCGCGGCGGCGTCGTCGATGAGGACGCAGCCCGGGCCGGGCTGGCCGAACGTGCGTTCGGCGAGGTCGTAGACGGCCGGGTCGGGCTTGCCGATCCCGATCTCATGGGAGTTGATGATGGACTCGAAGACCGACCAGTCGGGCAGCAGCGCGCGGCGCAGCGGCTCCCACTCGGCCACGCTGTTGGTCAGCAGTCCCACCCGCAGGCCGGCGGCGCGGGCGCGCAGCAGCCCATCGACCATCACCGACTCCAGGGTGCGACCGGCATACCAATGGTCCCCGAACCGGGACAGGTCAATGCGCGGCGGGTGGGCTGTCCCGAGGGCGTCCGTGACGAGGATCCCCCAGTCGTGCTGGCTGACCACGCCCCGTTCGAGGGGGCCCAACGTGCGCAGGCCCCACGTCGCCGCCACCTGGTCGAACGCCCGGCGCAACTCGTGGGCGGGTACGCCCACGGCGGCGACCAGGTCGCGGAACGCCACAGCGATCGACGACGTCAGCACTCCGCCGAAATCGCACCAGATCGCCCACGGCGCCGCGCCGGCCGCCCGGGGCGCGGCCTCCCCTGGGGGCGCGGTCTCCCCCACGGGGGCGGGACGTCCCGCGGGCAGCGGTTCGGTCATGTCGGCTCGGCGTCGTGGGCGATCTCGTCGACGCGCTGCCCACTGACCGGGTCGAACAGGTGCAGTCGGCACGCGGGAACCCGGACCCGCAGCGGGGTGCCGACGGCCGGGACGCCGGCCTGGGCCGGGACGGTCACCGCCCACCGGGCCGGGCCGACCTCGTCCGGGCCGGCCTCGTCCGGGCCGGCGTCCCACTCGCCGGTCTCCCCCGCCGCGGCGGCCCCGCTCACGCAGTGGACGACGACCACGTCCCCGGTGAACTCGACCACGTCGACCAGCCCCTCCATGACCAGGCCGGCACCGGCCAGGCCCGCACCGGCCAGGCCGCCCGCTGCCGCGGCCCGATCGGGCCCGGCCTCGATGACGCCGTCCCCCGGCCGCCAGCCGAGCCAGGCCCGGGGCAGCGTCAGCGGTCCGGCCAGCCGCGCGGACAGCCCCGGTGCCGCGAGCGCCCCACCGCCGTTCGTCACCTCGACCAGGTGCAGGTTCATCGCCGGACTGCCGACGAACGCGGCGACGAAGACGTCGGCCGGCCGGCGGTAGACCTGCTCGGGCGTGCCGGCCTGCGCCACCCGTCCGCCGTTCATGACCACCAGATGGGTGCCCATGGACAGCGCCTCGAGCTGATCGTGGGTGACGAGAACGACGGTGTTGCCCAGCTCGCGGTGCAGGCGCACGAGTTCGGCCCGGGCCTGCTGGCGTAGCTGGGCGTCGAGCGCGGAGAGGGGCTCGTCGAGCAGGAGCACACTCGGGCGGCGCACGATCGCGCGGGCGAGGCCGACGCGCTGGCGCTCACCCCCGGAGAGCTGCCCAGGTCGGCGGTGCCGCAGGTCGGCGAGCCCCAGCAGGACGCAGGCCTCGGTGACCCGGCGGGAGATCTCGCCACGGCTCGGGCCCGCCCCGCCCGCCCCCCGGCGCAGAAATCCGAGGCGGCCGCGGTTGTGCTTCGCCTCGAGCCGCAGGCTGAAGGCGATGTTCTGCTCGACGGTGAGATGTGGGTAGAGCGCGAAGTCCTGGAAGACCATCGAGACCCCGCGCGCGCCCGGTGGCGTCGCCGTGACGTCCACCCCGTTGATCGTCAACCGGCCTTCGTCGGGGGTCTCCAGCCCGGTGATGACCCGCAGCGCGGTCGACTTCCCGCATCCCGACGGCCCGACGATCACCGTGAAGGACCGGTGCGGAAGATGCAGGTCGGCGACGTCGAGCGCGGGCCGCCCGGTGCCGCCGTACCGGCGCATGATCCCACGGAAGTGCACCCCCCCGCTGGGGGCGGGGAGCTCCGGCGGTGGGGCCTCGCCGAGGATCGGCCGGCTGGTCACGGTGGTGTCGGTCATCCGGTGCTCATCTCAGGCCAGCTTGGAGGAAAGCGTCGGTGATGCGGCGGGAGGCGAAGAGGTAGACGATGGTCACCGGGATCGAGGCGAGCATGGCCCCGGCGAGCAACGGGCCGTACTCCGGGCCCTCCTGGGTCTCGAACATCTGCAGGCCCGGCTGGATGGTCGTCGTGTCCCGGTGGGGCGCGACGAGGGTGGGCCAGAGATACTCGTTCCACGTCGTGATGAACACGACGACGGCCACCGCCGCGAGCGCGGGGCGCAGCAGCGGCAGGACGATGTGGCGCAGCGTCTCGGCGTGGCTGGCGCCATCGAGGGTCGCGGCGCCGAGCAGGGTCGGCGGGATGCCGCGGATGTGCTCGCGCAGCAGCAGCACCGCCAGCGAGCAGGTGGCCAGCTGCGGCACGATCAGCCCGGCGAAGGTGTTGCGCCAGCCCAGCCGGGAGACCAGCAGGAACTGTGGGATCATCAGGGCCTGCGGCGGGACGACGAGGGCGATGACCACCAGCGCGGAGACGAGCCGCTGCCCGGCGTGGGAGAAACGGACGAACGACCAGGCTGCGAGTACCCCGGCGACGAGGTGCAGGATGGTCACACCCGTCGCCATGACGAAGGTGTTCAGCAGCAGTCGGCCGATGGGGAACCCGTCGATGGCGTTGCGGTAGTTGCTCAGGCTGGCCGGGATGGGCAGCGGGTTGGCGCCGTAGATGTCCGCGGGCGGCTTGAACGAGGTGGTCAGCGCCCACAGCATCGGGAAGAGCATCGCGACGACCGCCACGGCGAGTACCACGTGCCGGCCGGCGGCGCGGGTGGCCTGGACATCAGAGCGCGGCACGGCGCCTCCTGGTCAGCGCGGTCAGCGGGGCGGCGAGGGCAGCCGCGAGCCGGGTGGTCGGCCGGTCCCGGTCCGGGGCGCCGAACGTGCCGGCGACGCGGCGGGCCAGCGTCGACAGGCCGAACAGGGCGCACAGGACCACCACGATCGTCAGCGCCGCCGCCGCGCCCGTCCCGGCGTCGAAGTAGGTGAACGCGTAGGTGTACAGACGGTAGTAGACGTTGTCGGTGGTGTTGTCGGGGCCGCCCTGGGTGAGCACGGCGATGTTGGTGAACGTCCACTGCCCGGCGAACACCGCGCACAGGAACGACAGCAGGATCGTGGTGCCACGCAGTTGGGGGACCACGAGACGGCGGGTGATCTCCCATTCGGTGGCGCCGTCGACGCGGGCGGCGTCGAGGCAGCGCCGGTCGATCGCGGCCAGTGCCGCGCCGTAGAGCAGCATGTTGAGCGCGACGAACCGGGCCGCGGTGACGAGCGAGATGGCGGCGAGGGCGGTCGAGGGATCACCGAGCCAGTCCCGCTCGCCCAGGCCCAGCCCGCCGGTGACGACGTTGACGATCCCGCCGAGCGGGTCGAGGACGAACCGCCAGGACAGCGCGTTCGCGACAGGGGCGAGCATCACCGGCAGGAACAGCAGGGCCCGGTAGATGTCGCTGGTCCGACCGGGTCGCTTCCACAACATGATCGCCAGCGCCATCGGGACGACCGTCGCGAAGGGCAACATCACCAGGACGTAGAGGCCGGTGCGGCTCAGCGCCCGGGGGAACTCTTCGCCCCCGAACAGGCCGCGGAAGTTGGCAAGCCCCACGAAGTCCTGGTCGGGTTTGATCAGGTCCCAGTTCGTCAGGCTCAGGTACGCCTCGAAGAGCAGCGGCCCGTAGACGAAGACCGCCAGCGACACCAGCACCGGCGTCTGGTAGAGCCACGGCACGGCGCGGCGTGCCACCGTGGCCGGGAGGACCCCGCGCGGGCGTGCCGCGCGGGGCCGGGTGCCGATCATCAGGAGGAGAGTGCGCGGATCTTCTCGGCGGCCTTGCTCAGGGTCGCCTGGGGATCGGCCCCGCGCAGGACGATCGGTTCGACGCCCTCGTCCTGCAGCACGACGACGGCCTGGTTGGCCTTCGCCCCGCGGAACGAGGTGTAGGGGGTGACGGTGTCGAGCTGGTCGAGGGCCGGTTCCAGCAGCTTCACGATCGGGGTGCCGGCGAGCTTCGTCGCCACRCTCTGTCGCAGCGGCAGGTAACCGATCTTCGAGGTGATGATCTCGAAGCCCTCGTCGGAGGTGAGGAACTTGATGAACTCCCAGGCGGCGCGCTGCTTGGCCGGGTCCTTGGCCAGCACCGCGAGCCCGGCGCCGGAGTAGGTCGGGCGGGCGGGTTTGGTGCCGAAGGACGGCAGACCCGCGGTGCGCAGCTCGAACTTGCCCGCCGCCGCCTTCTGGGCGCTGGCGAGCAGCGCCGTGCTGGTGACGAACATGCCGAGGTCACCCTTGGTGAACGCGGCCAGGGCCGCTTCGGCCTTGACTCCGGGCTGGGCACCCGAGGCGGTCAGGTCGGCGATCGTGGCCAGAGCCTCGACGGCCGGCTGCTTGTCGAGGGTGACGCCGCCGTTCTTGTCCACCAGCGAGCCGCCGTTGGAGTTGACGACCGACTGGGTCAGGTAGTCCGACTTCCCGCTGTCGACGACGCTGATGTAGACGCCCTGCTTACCGGTCGCCTTGATCTTCAAAGCGGCGGCCTTGACGTCGGCGAGGGTCGTCGGCGGGTGTTGCGGGTCCAGGCCGGCGGCGCGGAACAGGTCGGCGTTGTAGTACATGACCGGGATCGACATCGTGAACGGCATCGCCGCGACGACGCCGTTGGTGGAGACGGCCGACAGGATGCTCTTCGAGATGCCGGCGGTGGCCGACTCCCACTCGCTGCCGGCGACCTTCTGGACCGGGGTGATAGGCAGGGCGTCGACCGCCTCGGCCATCTTGCTCCAGCCGATCTGGGCGACGTCGGGCGGATCACCGGCGGCGGTGTCGGTGCGCAGCCGGGTGAGGACGTCCTTCACCGCGACGCCCTGCGGCTTGACCGTGATCTTCGGGTGCGCCTTGGCGAAGGCGTCGAGCAGTGCCTGGGTTCCCGTACCACCGAGACCCGGGGTGCCGTAGTTGTAGGACAGGAAGGTGATGGTCGCCGGGGTGTCACCTTGCGGTGTCGCGGCCGGGGTACCGGAGGCGGTGTCGCCGTCCGAGCCGCAGGCCGCCACGGCGAGCAGGCCGACCGCGGCGGACAACGCCGTGACGACCAGCCGGGCCCGGTGCCGCCGCGGACGGCGGCCCGGGCGTTCCTGTCCTGCGTCCCGTTCTTGTCCTGCGTCCCGTTCATGTCCAGCAGCATCGTCGTGCCGGGAAACGGCTGTCACACCAGTCGCCTTTCACGCGTCGGAGCGATTGCGTCACCCGAGGGGTGATCGCGTCCCGGGAACAGGTCGCAGCCCGGGAACAGGGTGCCCCCCAAGGGGGGCAGGACGTCGGCGGAGGTCATGCGACGTCGAACTTGCGGGCCGGGGCGGCCAGGTGCACCGGCCCGTCGAACACCCGCTCGGCCTCGGCGCGCCGCGCGGCCAGCCACTCGGGGTCGTCGGTGACGAAGTGGGTGAGCACGAGCTGACCCACCCCGGCGAGCCGGGCCGCCTCGGCCGCGTCGAGGGCGCTGAGGTGGCCGTGGTCGCTGTCGTCGGTCAGCTCGAGGGTGGCCTCGGCGAGAAAGAGATCGACGCCGCGGGCGAGGTCGACGAGGGCGTCGGTCACTCCGGTGTCGCCGGTGTAGGCGAGGCTGGCGTCCGCCGTCTCGATGCGGATCCCGCAGTTCGGTACCGCGTGGCGCAGCCCGTGCAGGCTGACCAGGCAGTCGCCGATCTTGAAGGTCTCCCCCGGGTCGTACTCGCGGACGTCGAAGGCGACCTCGAACGCCTTGTCCAGCAACGGGATCGTCGCGACCGGAAATAGTCCGGCCAATGTCCGGAAGGTGTCCAGGCCGCCCCGTGGAAGGTAAAGCGGAATCGGTTCGCTGCGCGTCGGAATGTCGCGTGCCGGCAGCGTCGGGAATCGCATGGGATACCGGGTCCGGCTGGCCAGCAATGCCTTCCCCACCGGCAGGAGATCATAGCAGTGATCGGAATGCAGATGACTGATCACAATACCGTCGAGCACCGCGGGATGCCCCAGCG
Source organism: Frankia sp. KB5 (assembly GCF_002099325.1). NCBI lineage: Bacteria > Bacillati > Actinomycetota > Actinomycetes > Frankiales > Frankiaceae > Frankia > Frankia sp. KB5. The sequence continues at coordinate 48,831 of NZ_MRUJ01000081.1, forward strand.
CGCTCAGCGCCGTCGCGGCGCCGGGGCCGCAGTCCAGCAGCATCTTCGTCTCCGCGGTGCAGACGAGGTAGCTGGAGCTGCACTGACCGCCGGTCGGCATTCCCGACCGGCAGCCCAGGACGGTCAACCGCATACGTTCATCCGTTCATCTTGATGTTCCGCTCTTGGTGTTCCGTTGGGAACATTCCGTTGGGAACATGTGGAACATTCGGCGCCGGGGTGCGCGAGGATTTCCGCTGTCATCCGCGATGCTGCTGGGTGGCGCCGTCGCCGGCAATACGGAACTTTCGAACGGACGATTGCCCCAGCCAATCGTCATCTACACGCGCCGCCGTCGCCGAACGGCCCGTGACGAAGAACATCGGGTCGGTCCGGCGGCGGGGGCCCGAAGGTGCCGGGGGGTGCGGGCTCAACCACCGGAAGCCGGCTGCCCGTCGTGGGCGAGGACCGGCACCTGCGGCGCGGCAGGCGCGGGGACGGCGTCCTCCCCGAAGGGACCCGCGTTGTCCAAGCTGCGCAGGAACGCCTCGACGACGGGCGGCGGGTCGGGGTGCCAGACCACCTGCACCCCGACGGTGGGCACCGGCTCGACGAGCCGCACGGCCGCCAGGCCCTTGCCGGGCACGAAACCACTGCGGACGGACGAGGCGAATCCCACGACCGACTTCGTCGTGACGATGATCCCCGTGGCACCCGAGTCGTCGACCTCGTCGGCGACCGTCAGGCTGATGCCCGCCCGGCCGGCCGCGGCGAGGATCGCGTCGTGCATGGCGGGGCTCTGTTCCCGCCGGAACAACACACACCGTTGACGCGCGAGCTCCCGGAACGACGCCTGCTGGCGGTCGGCCCACGGATGGTGGTGGCCGACGATGGCGACCAGCGGCAGGGTGAGAATCCGTCGCGACTGCAGCCCGACGGCCGGCGCCCCGCCGAACACGAGCGCCACGTCCACCTTGCGGTCGTGCAGGGCGGCGAGCGTCGGTCCGCTGCGGGCCTCCCAGAGAACCGTGGAGATGCCAGGGTAGTCGGCGCCCAACCGGACGAGGGTCGGCTGGAGCACCCGCTGCCCGGCGGGGAAGTTGAAGCCGATGGTCAGCACGCCCACGCGGCCCGAGGCCGCCTCCCGGGCCGCCGACACGGCCCGGCGCGCGGTGTCGAGGACCCGCCGGGCCTCGACCTCGAACGCGCGGCCGGCCGCGGTGAGCCGCACCTCGTGGGAGGTCCGGCTAACCAGTTCGACACCGACCTCCCGTTCGAGGCGCTGGAGCTGCTGACTCAGCGACGGCTGGGCCAGGTGCAGCCGGGCCGCCGCCCGCCCGAAGTGCAGTTCCTCGGCGATTGCGAGGAACGAGACGAGATAGCGGAACTCCATGCGGGTCTCCACGGCACCTCCCCGCAGAAAAATATCGTTCCGGAATACCGGCGGCGAAATATAAAAAAAACGGACGGTGAAATTCCCGTGTTGATTGGCCGCCCAGCCGATCATGGATGATGGCCGCGGATCATCGCCAGCGGGCTGGGGCCATGGGTTACCGGCCCACCGGGCCCGCCGGACCCACCGATCTTTTGTTGATCATGATAGCCGAGTGGGCGTCAACACCGTTGATTATCTTGCTCGGGGTGAGGGAGGACCGGCCGGGCACCAGACGGCTGGCTCGGAATCGAACCGCCCGCGGCGGACTCTCCCCCGCCCGCCGCGGACCGCGTCACCGCCGGGGACGGGGACGCCGGCACCCCCGCGGGCGACCTCCTAGACCGCTGGTCCGGCTGCCCGAGAAGGTCTGCTGCCATGGGATGAGCGTGCGGCCCGCCGGGTTCATCGCGGTTTCACGGCAGTTTCAGGTGCCGGGTCCGTCCCGGCAATCGCCGGGGCGCCGCGTCTGGYAGCCTGGCGGTGTGTGGTCACCGTGGGGCGGGCTGCGCTCCATGGGCCGCTCCATGGGCCGGTCCGTGGAGCGGTCCGTGGRCCGGCTCGTCGACTCCACCCCGCCGTCCCGGGCGCGCGACGTCGACTTCCTGCGCCTGGCGAGCGTCTGTGTCGTGGTGCTGTGGCACTGGGCCCTGTCCATCGACCACTTTCGCGGGGGCGTCCTCGTGATGCCCAATCCGATCGCGCGGATACCGTTCGCCTGGCTCGCGACCTGGCTGCTCCAGGTGATGCCGGTGTTCTTCGTCATCGGTGGCTTCGCCCACCTGGCGGCCTGGGACGCGGCCGGTCGCGCCACGGGGTCCCCGCGCGATGATCCCGCGCGTCCCTGGGGCCCGCGGGCACGGCGCTTCCTGCGGGGGCGGCTGCGCCGCCTGTTGCCCCCGATGGCGGTGTTCGCCGTCGTCTGGGCGGCGGTCGACGCCGTCCTGCTGCTCGCGGTCCCCGACTACCCGGGTCTGCTGCGCTATGGACGGGCCGTGCTGGTGCCGCTGTGGTTTCTCGCGGCGTACCTGGGGGTCATCCTGGTCGTGCCGGTGACCGCGGCGGTCCATCGGCGGTTCGGCCGCCGGTTCATCCTGCTGTTGGGCGCGGTCGTGGCGCTCGTCGACCTGGCGCGGTTCGGCACCGGCAGCACGGTGTTCGGCTATGTCAACACCGGTCTCGTCTGGATTTTCGCCCACCAGCTCGGGTATTTCTGGCGGGACGGCGTCCTGCGCGGGCCGCGGCGGGCGCTGCTGACGGCGCTCTGCGGGCTGGCGGGGCTGGTGACGACGCTCGACGAGTATCCGCGATCGATGGTCGCCACCGAGGGAGCCAGACGCGGCAACATGTTCCCGACGACCGCTGCGATCGCCGTGCTCGCCGTCTTCCAGCTCGGTCTGATCCTGCTCGCCGCACCCGCCCTGAACCGGATGCTGGCCCGGCGCCGGCCGTGGACGGCGGTCGTCACGGGCAACGCCGTGATCATGACCGTGTTCCTGTGGCACATGACGGCCCTGCTGCTCGCGATGGTCACGATGCGGGCGGTCGGGCTGCCGATGCCCGACGAACCGACCGCGACCTGGTGGGCCGGGCGACCGCTGTGGGTGATCCTGCCCGCGCTCTTCCTGGCGCCGTTGATCGTCCTGTTCGCGCCGGTGGAGCGCGGGGCCGCGGCCCCGCGTGGACCGGCGCGCACCGGGCCGGACGACTGAAAACCTGGGTTAGCCAGTATTAACCAGGCGGGCACCGGCTGTCCCGGAAGGCGGTAATGTGCCGACCGTGTCCTTCAGCCTCGAAAAACCGCCGCCAGCAGGATCGCGCCGGGAGCGTATCCTCGCCGCCGCGGCCCGGTTGATGGCCGAGCGCGGGTACCACGGGGTGAGCATCAACGACATTGGCCGGGCCGCGGGCGTCTCCGGGCCGGCGTTGTACAAGCATTTCCCGAGTAAGCAGGCGATCCTCGGCGAACTGCTGATCGGCATCAGTGAACGCCTGCTCGCCGAGGGCACCCGTCGCGCGGCCGCGGCGCCCAGTCCGGACGGCACGCCCAGTCCGGACGGCACGCCCAGTCCGGACGGCACGCTGGACGCGCTCGTGCGCTGGCACGTCTCCTTCGCTCTCGACTCACCCGAACTGATCCGTATTCATGATCGCGACCTGACCAGTATGAACCCGGCCGACGCGCGCACCGTGCGCCGGCTGCAACGCGGCTACGTCGAGCTCTGGGTCGCCCAGCTGCGCGCCCGCAGCCCCGAACTCGCCGAGGGCACCRCCCGCGCCGCCGTCCACGCCACCTTCGGCCTGCTGAACTCCACCCCCTACAGCGCGGTGACGATGAGTCGGCCGCAGCTGGCGGACCTGCTGCACCGGCTCGGCCTGGCCGCCCTGCTCGCCGCGGGAGCGCGGCGCCCGGCACCCGGGCCGGCCGCCACCCGCTGATGATCTTTCGCGGGGTGCCGGCGGTGTTCTCGCGAGCCTCGTGACCTACAGACCCAGTTCGCGCGCGATCAGCATCTTCTGGACCTCGCTGGTGCCCTCGCCGATCTCCAGGATCTTGGCGTCCCGCCAGTGCCGGGCGACCGGGTATTCGTTCATGAACCCGTAGCCGCCGTGGATCTGCGTGGCCTCGCGGGCATTCGTCACCGCCGCCTCCGAGGAGAACAGCTTCGCCATCGCCGCCTCCTTCTTGACGGGCAGGCCGGCGAGCATCCGGGAGGCCGCGTCGTAGTAGGCGGCACGGGCCACGTACGTCCGCGCCTCCATCTCGGCAATCTTGAAGGCGATTGCCTGGTTGCGGCCGATCGGCGCGCCGAATGCCTCCCGCTGCTTCGCGTATTTCACGCTCTCGTCCACGCAGGCCTGCGCCAGCCCGACGGCCAGCGCGGAAATCGCGATCCGGCCCTCGTCCAGGATCTGCAGGAAGTTCGCAAAGCCGCGGCCGCGCGCACCGAGCAGATTCTCCGCGGGCACCCGCACGTCGTCGAAGGTCAGCGGATGGGTGTCGGAGGCATGCCAGCCGACCTTCGAATAGGCCGGACCGGCGGTGAAGCCGGGGGTGGGCACCGGCACCAGGACGGACGAGATCTCCTTGTGTCCGGCCGGGGTCCGCCCCGTGACAGCGGTGACGGTGACGAGCCGGGTGATGTCGGTACCCGAGTTGGTGATGAAGGCCTTCGAGCCGTTGATAATCCAGTCGCCGCCGTCGAGCCGGGCGGTGGTGCGGGTGCCGCCAGCGTCGCTGCCCGCGTCTGGTTCGGTCAGCCCGAACGCGGCCAACGCCCGCCCGCTGGCGAGCGACGGCAGCCACTCCTCCCGCTGCGCCGGCGTGCCGAACCGGTAGATCGGCATCGCGCCGAGGCCAACCCCGGCCTCCAGCGTGATCGCCACCGCTGAGTCGACCCGGGCCAGCTCCTCGATGGCCAGGCAGAGGGCGAAGAAGTCGGCGCCCTGCCCGCCGTACTCCGCCGGGAACGGCAGACCGAACAGGCCCATGTCGGCCATCTGCGCGACGACCTCGTACGGGAACGTCTTCTCCTCGTCGTGCCGCGCCGCCCCGGGGGCGACCACCTCGCGGGCGAACGCCTCCACGGCCTTGCGCAGGGCTTCCTGCTCCTCGCTGAGCCGGGTGTCAGGCATCGCTGTCCTCCCCGTCGTGGAAGCGGCACCCGCTACCAGGGCGTTCAGGGCCACCAGGGCATTCAGGCCAGGATCCGGCGCCGGCGGGCCTCCGAGACCGATTCCCCGCGCCGAGCGACCCCGAGCTTGGTGTAGATGCTCTTGAGATACCACTTGACGGTGTTGATGGTCAGACCGAGGTTACGCGCGATTTCCTTGTTCGACAGTCCGCGGTCCAGCAGACGGAGGATGTCGATCTCGCGGGCGTTGAGCGGCTCTTCGGGAGCGGGGTTCCGCTCGGCCGGGCGATCGATGATGGGGATCGCCGCCCGTTCCGCGTCCGCGTGGGCCGTGGCGAGCAGCTTGGACAGGTAGTCGGAGGGCACGGTGGGCAACTCCACCGGCCACCGGCGGCACCGGCTCGCGTCCCGCAGCTCGCCAATGATCTTCAGGAGTTCCGGGCCGGCGTCGGTAACGGTGCGCACCAGACCGCAGCGGGCCCCGGCGACGACGGCGGGCACGAGGGTGCGCAGCGCGGTGTCGGTGTCGCCGGTCAGCGAGTGCACCACCGCGAGGTCGATACGCGTGGCCGTTTCGGCGTACCGCCAGGCCACGGAGCTGCTCTCCTGGTGCATCTGGGACAGCAGCCGCAGGGCACCGTCGTAGTCGGCCTGGGCGGCCATGACCCGCGCGCGCATCGCGAGCTGGTAGTGGCGGGTGGCCATGGCGATGCCGTCGCCGCCGCGGGCGACGTCGTCGCTTTGGCGGGCGAGCACGTTCTGGGCGCGCCCGAGGTCCCCACGGGCCAGGTGCAGCCGCAGGCGTTCGTGATCGACGGCGGCCGACAACCGAGGCAGGACGAGCTGGCTCGCCGCCTCGCTGCCCTCGTCGAGCAGGTGCCAGACGTCCTCGATCTCACCGCGCAGGGTCTTGATGCGGGCCAGCGTGGAGTAGGTGGCGATCATGAGATCGGCGACGCCGCTTTCGGCACCGAGCTCGTGGCACTCCTCCAGCAGCCGCTCGGCGGCGTCGATGTCGCCCCGCTCGTAGTACAGCCGGCCCAGCAGCGCGCCGGCCAGCCGGGCGGCGTGCGAGCGCGGCCCGGCGGCTTCGCGGGCGAGGGCCACGGCTTCCCGGTACAGGCGTTCGGCGGTCACCAGGTCAAGCTGGGCGAACGCCGCGAGTCCGGCGAAGCAGCGCCCGTACACGCCGGCGAAAGGCCCGCGGGTGGTGTCGTGGAAGGCATTGGCCCACCGCTGCCGCGCCTGCGCGGTGTCGTAGGCGAAGGTGTGGATGTCGACGAAGGTCCGGATGTTGGACGACACTGCGACCAGCCACGGCCGGTAGCCGGAGTTCTTCGCAATGTAGGGGGCGATCAGGTCAGCGGCGCGGTAGATCCGGTCACCATAGACGTCGATGCAGGCCTGGACGACATCGGCCTCGCCGAGGATGTCCTTACCGGTGTCGCTGGTGTCGTCGGGTGTCAGGGCGGCACGCACGTGGTCGAGCGCGACCTGCGCGGGCTGYGCCCGTTGCAGCAGACAGTTGGCCCAGGCGATCGCGATCTGCAGCCGCGACCGGCCGGGCAGCAGCGCCGACGGCAACTTGTTGACCAGGCTGAGCAGGACGGCCATCCGGCTGTGCTCCACCAGGTGCATGGCCTGCCGCTCCACCAGGTCCACCGCCCCGGCGTCGTTACCGGCGGCCAGGGCATGGGTGAYCGCCTCACCGAGCAGACCGTGATCAGCGAACCAGGCCGACGCGGTCCGGTGCAGGGTCACCACCCGATCCGCATGATCACGCTCCAGGCGGCGGCGCAGGTAACCCACGAACAGATGGTGGTAGCGAAACCACTCCCGATTGTCGTCGAGCGGCCGCAGGAACAAGTCCCGCCGTTCCAGCTCCTCCAACAGCGCCTGCCCCCGCCGCTGCCCACTCACCGCCGCCGCCAGATCACCGCAGAGCCGATCACAGACGGAAGTCGTGAGCAGGAAGTCGAGCAGATCCGCGGGCAGCGCATCGAACACGTTCTCGGCGAGATAGTCACCCAGGGAGTGATGCCGCCCGGAGAAACCGCGGATCAACGCCGACGGGTCGGCGCTGTCACGCAGCGACAGGGTCGCCAGCTGCAACGCGGCGACCCAGCCATCGGTACTCGACCACAGCCGATGCACGTCCGTGCTGTCGAGATCCAACTCGTTGAGCTCAAGCAGGAAGGCCGCGGATTCCCGATGGTCGAACCGCAGCTGCGTGGCGTCGATCTCCGTCACCTGGTTACGCACCTTCAACCGGCCCACGGCCGGCGACCGGGTCCGGCTGGTGACGATCAGATGCAGGTTGGCCGGACCCGCTTCCAGCAGGAACTCCAACGCGGCAACAGCCTGCGGGGCGTCGATGAGATGCCAGTCGTCGAGCACGATCGCCAATGGCCGCCGATGCTCGGCAAGCTGGTTGACCAGCTCGGTGAGCACATACCGCTGCGCGTCGTCGGAATGCCCCTCCAGCACCTCGACCAGGTCACCGCCCAGGGTCGGTTCGACCCGGCGCACCGCTTCGATGAGATGGCTGAGGAACCACACCGCGTCGTTGTCGTCCCGGTCGAGGCTCAGCCACGCCACCGGCACCCCCTCGGCGCGCAGCACCCGCTGCCACTGCACCGCCAGCGTGGTCTTCCCGAACCCGGCCGGCGCGTGGATCAAAGCCAGCCGCCGGGCCCGGCCATCTCGCAACACGTCGAGAAGCCGGTCCCGGCCGACCAGCTGGGTGTCATAGGTGGGTGCCTGAAACTTCGTGGACACGGCCAGCGTGGGACGTGCCTTGGTGTCCATCCAGCTCGCCTCGCTTCCGAGGGCTCCCCGCCCGGCTCCCCTGCCACGCGTTCGTGACGATACTCACACACCCTCGGGCTGATTTTCGCACTGGCCGCCCAGGCCGCAACACTTTGGGCGTCACCAACCGGGCCAGCCGGCCCGCAGCGCCTTCTTGTCCAGCTTGCCGTACACGGTGGTCGGCAGGGCCTCRACGACCCGCACGGCCTTGGGCTGCTTGTACCGGGCAAGCTCGACCCGACAGTGCGCCAGCAGCTTGGCCTCGTCGAACGCACCGGTATCATCGGGCAYGACGAACGCCACGACCGCCTCACCCCAGTCCGGATGCGGCACCCCGACGACCGCGACCTGCCCAACCCCAGGACAGGCCGCCGCCGCGTTCTCCACCTCCGTGCTGTACACGTTCATCCCACCGGTGATGATCATATCGTTCTTGCGGTCCAGCAGATAGACGTACCCCTCGGCATCCATCCGCCCGATATCCCCAGTATGCAACCACCCGTCCCGCAGCGCCTTGGCGGTCTGCTCGGGCCGGCCCCGATACCCCACCATCGTGTACGGCGTGGCGGCGACGATCTCCCCGACCTGACCGCGGGGCAGCTCCCGGCCAGCCTCGTCGACCACCCTGACCGTGGCCATGACGACCGGCTGACCACAGCTGGCCAGCCGATGCTCCCCGTCAGGATCAAGACGATGATCCTCACGGCGAAGACGGGTGATGAAGTTCGGCGCCTCCGACTGCCCGTACAGCTGCATGAACACCGGGCCGAGCACCTCCAGGCCCTGCTCCAGCCGCTCCCGGGTGATCGGCGCGGCACCGTACAGGATGGTCCGCAGCGAGCTGAGGTCCAACGCGCGGCCCGCCGCCCGGTCAAGCACCCGGTAGATCATGGTAGGCACCATGAACGTGAAGGTCACCCGGTCGGCGGTGATCCGCTCAAGCACCAGCTCCGGGTCGAACCTGGTCTCCAGGAAGTGCCGGGCCCCCTTGAGCATCCCGGCCTGCAGCAGGAAACCCGCGCTGTGCGGCAGCGGCGACATCAACAGCAGCACCTCGTCGTCGAGCAGCCCCATCTCCATCACGTGCGAGAACAGATTGAGCGCGAGATTCCGCTGGGTGTGCATCACCCCTTTGGGCAGACCGGTCGTACCCCCGGTATAGACGATCAACCCCGGGTCGGTGGGTGTCGGGTCGACCTCCGGCACGGTGGTCGGCTGCCCGGCCAGCGCGTCGTGCCACGCCACCACCCCGCCCGGGCAGTCGTCCGGGTCGGCGACGGCGATGACCGTCTCCAACAGGGGCGGCGCGGAGTGCAGCGCAGCCGGGAGCATCCCCGCATCGGCGAGGACGACCCGGGCCTCGCTGTCCCGCAGAATGTAGTCGATCTCGCTGGCCGACAGCATGTCGTTGAGCGCCACCTTGACCGCGCCACACCGCAGGATCGCCTGATCCGCGACGATGTACTCGGGCCGGTTGGACATCATCAACGCCACCGACACCCCCGGCCCCACCCCCGCCGCACGCAGCCGGTGCGCGAGCTGGTTCGCCGCGGCCACGATCTCGCCGTACCCGTAGGTCCGCCCCTGATAGTGCAGGGCGGGACGCGCACCGAACCGGTCCAACGCGTCGACGAACACCGCCTTCAGGGTCAGGTCACTTTTCCCGGTGAGATCACTCATCGCACACGCT
>NZ_MRUJ01000082.1:0-59680 GCF_002099325.1 Frankia sp. KB5
CCGCCGATGCCGGGGGTGCCGGTTCGGGTGATTGTCGTGGTGGTGTCCCGGGCGGGGCGCGACTCGCGGTCGTCCGTCTCCCCCGGGCGGGCCAGCCGAACCGGATGCCCGGTCGGCTCGGCTGATGCGATCGGAGCTTCGGGTATCGCGCTGTTCTTGTCGAAGCGGTGCCCGCGTGATGCGGCGGCACGGTTTCCGAGGGCGCGGGGCGGCTGTAGCACGGTCATCGGATGACACCTCTCCGGGGCAGGGTTTCGGTCTCCGGGTGAGCTGGTCGGTTCTGACGGTGTGGTGTGGCTGTGCCGTGGCGAGGGTGGGTTCTGCGGGCACCCGCCCCGGGTGAGGGGCGGTAGCCCGTCGTTGCGATCTGGGCTGGTCAGGGCGATTTCGTAATCCGGCCCGGTTCCCGGCCTGGTTTCGGGCGCGGTTCCGTCCGGAACACCGTGCATTACCACGAAGGCGGCACATGTGCTCAGTCGAGCAGCTGAACGGACTAGCTGAATGATAATACGCGCGCCATTGAGGTCCGGTGTCCGACGTGAACGAAGCGTGGTCTCTCGGGGGATTGTTCCGGATGGCGCGCGGTGCACTACCCGTTCGCCGCGCGTTCCGGCGCATTGGCCGCGTTCCGGTGCATCGGCAATGAAGCTCTGGTGGTCCGAGTGTGGTCGGGGGAATGGGCGTAGGCTTAAGGGCCAATTTAAGACACTTATACCGTTGTATGTAATATGCCTGCTTCGGTGAGCCGCCGTCGGAGGCCGCCGTCGGAGGCCGCCGTCTGCCGTGCTCCGGGCTGATCGTGCCTCCCAGCGGTCGTACGACGGTCGTACGGTGAACGGGTGAGCCTGTTCGACGCCGATCTCTCCGATGGTGCCGGGGCTGGTGCCGGGGCTGGTGCCGGGGCGTCCGACGCGTCGGAGGCCGGGACGGCGTCCCGCTCCGCCTCGGGGTTCGCCGCTCTCCGGGATCGGCGTGGCGGCGGTCCGGGGGTGGACCGCGCGGCTCCGCTCGCCGCCCGGCTGCGGCCACGGACCCTGGACGAGGTCGTGGGCCAGCGGCATCTACTCGGGCCGGGAAGCCCGCTGCGCCGGCTGGTCGAGGGGGGCGCAACCACCTCGGTCGTGCTGTGGGGACCGCCCGGCACCGGCAAGACCACGCTGGCGCACATCGTGTCGAGGGCGACCGGGCGACGCTTTCGGGAGTTGTCCGCGGTCACCGCCGGCGTGAAGGATGTCCGCGCCGTCATCGACGAGGCTCGCGAGACGCTGTCAACGTCCGGTGCGCGCACGGTGCTGTTCATCGACGAGGTGCACCGGTTCACCCGGACGCAGCAGGACGCGCTGCTGCCCTCGGTCGAGCGCGGCTGGGTCACTCTGGTCGCCGCCACCACCGAGAACCCCTTCTTCTCCGTGGTCAGCCCCCTGCTGTCCCGGTCGTTGCTGCTGACGCTGGAGCCGCTGACCGACGACGACATCCGCGGGGTGCTGACCCGGGCRCTGCGCGACCCGCGTGGGTACGACGGGCGGCTGTCGGTGTCCGACGAGGCCCGCGAGCACGTGGTCCGCCTTGCCGGAGGTGACGCCCGCCGGGCCCTCACCACCCTGGAGGCCGGGGCCGAGGCGCTGCTCGAAGCCCATGAGTGCGAGTCCGGACCGGGTGGGAAGGCCGGAGCGGGTGCCGATGCCGGGGCAGACGCCGAGGCGTTCGTCAACCCGCGGCCACGGCTCGATCTCGACCTGCTGGAGCGGGCCGTCAACCGAGCCGCAGTGCGCTACGACCGGTCCGGGGACCAGCACTACGACGTGATCAGTGCCTTCATCAAGTCGATGCGGGGCGGCGACGTCGACGCGGCCCTCCACTACCTCGCGCGGATGCTGGAGGCCGGCGAGGATCCCCGGTTCGTCGCCCGGAGGATGATCATCCTTGCCAGTGAGGATATTGGCATGGCCGATCCGGGCGCGCTCGGTGTCGCGGTCGCGGCCAGCCAGGCGCTGGAGTTCGTTGGCCTGCCCGAGGCCCGCCTGGCGCTCGCGCAGGCGGTCATCCACCTGGCGCTGGCGCCCAAGTCGAACGCGGTGATCCGGGCGATCGACGCCGCCACCTCGGATGTTCGTGCCGGGCGGGCCGGACCGGTGCCCGCGCATCTGCGCGACGCCCACTACCGCGGCGCGCGGCGGGTCGGCCACGGCGCGGGCTACCGGTACCCGCACRAGGCCCCCGGCAACGTCGTGCGTCAGCAGTACCCGCCGGACGGGCTGACCTCGACCGACTACTACCAGCCGAGCGGTAACGGCTTCGAGCGCCGCGCGGCCGATCGGGTCCATGAGCTGCGTGGCGTCGTGCGCGGTGACCCACCGCCGTCCCCGGGCTCGTCCCCACCGCCCTCCCCACCGCCCTCCTCGCCGTCCTGACTCCTCTCGTGGGGGCTACCCGTGGCCCCGGTAGCCGTCTCGGTAAGGTCACTCCAGGAGCGTCGGCTGGGTGGCGCCCGCGGCACGGCGGATCGAATCGGGTGGGGTGGGACCGGCCCAACGACGATGGAGGCAGGAGCACATATGTCCGGTGGTGCGGTCGCGGGCCTGATCGCGTCGGGCGCGTTCGCGGTGCTCGTCCTCTTCGGCTGTTACGTCCTGCTCAAGCTCGGTAAGATCTTCGATGAGGCCGCGGCCCGGGTACGTCAGACCGGTCTCGCCCTCGACGAGGGAACCGCCCGGGTCAGGCAGGCCGGCGCGACGGTCGACGAGGTCAATCTGGCGCTCTCGCATGTCAACAAGGAACTCGACCGGGTCGACGCGATCACGGCGAACGTGCAGTCGATCACGACCAACGTCTCCTCGCTGACGTCGTTGTTCGCGGCGACGCTCGGCGGCCCGATGGTGCGCGTCGCGGCGTTCAGCTACGGCGTGCGCAAGGCGGCGGCCAAGCGGACCCGCTCGGAGGTCGAGTCCCGGGTGACGGCCCAGATGAAGGCCGAGAAGGCGGCGCGGCGGCCGGCCGGGCGCGGCGGCCCGCAGCCCGCGGGCGAGAAGACCCCGTCGGTGTCCACGGCCGCCGGCGCGGCGGGCGGGCGTCGGGGAGGCCGGTAGATGTCGAGGATCTTCTATCTCGCTTTCGGGGCGGCGGCCGGCGTCGTGGTGGTGCGCCAGGTGGCTAAGGCCGCAGCCTCCCTGACACCGACGAGTCTGGCCGGCTCTCTCGTACAGTCGGTACAGGAGTTCCTCGCGGACGTGCGCGAGGCCGCGGCCGAGCGGGAGGAGGAGATCCGTGTCGCGCTCGGCCTCGACGGTGATCCGGACGAAGCGGATCGAGGCGACGAAGCGGATCGAGGCGACGAAGCGGATCGAGGCGACGCGGTCGGGGCTGCCCCGCCCCGGGACACCGCGGCGCGGGTCGCCGGCTCCGGCGCGCCGCGTTACCCCGCTGACCTCGACGACGCCGAACGCACGATGCGGCTCGTCCCCGGCGCCCGGCGGCCCTGAGGACTCCCTTGCCCGCGGGCCGGGGGCACCCGCCCTCACCGCAGCCCGGAAGGCGCGCCCGACCACAGCACGCCACCCCGGGATGTCGAACCTCTTCCCACGAGTCTGGACGACGTGAACCCGATGGACACGGCCGAGATCCGTAGCCGCTTTCTCAACCACTTCGCCCGGCGCGGGCACACCGTCGTCCCGAGCGCCTCACTGGTGGCCCAGGATCCGACGTTGCTGCTGGTCAACGCCGGCATGGTGCCTTTCAAGCCCTATTTTCTCGGGGATCTCCCGGCGCCGTGGCCGCGGGCGGCCAGCGTGCAGAAATGTGTCCGGACGGTCGACATCGAGAATGTCGGGCACACCGCGCGGCACGCCTCCTTCTTCCAGATGTGCGGCAACTTCTCGTTCGGCGACTATTTCAAGGCCGAGGCGATCCCGTTCGCCTTCGAGCTGCTCACCGAAGGGTTCGGCTTCAAGGCCGACGACCTGTGGGCGACGGTCTACCTCGACGACGACGAGGCCGAGGGGATCTGGCGCAAGCTGCTGCCCGCCGAGCGCATCCAGCGCCGCGGCAAGGAGGACAACTTCTGGTCGATGGGCGTGCCCGGGCCGTGCGGGCCGTGCAGCGAGATCTACTTCGACCGCGGCTGCGCCTATGGCCGTGAGGGCGGTCCGATCGCGGACGAGGAGCGCTACCTCGAGGTCTGGAACCTCGTCTTCATGCAGTACGAGCGGGGCGAGGGCGCCGGGTACGACTATCCGATCGAGCGTGAGTTGCCGGCCCGCAACATCGACACCGGGATGGGCCTGGAGCGGATGGCGACCATCCTCCAGGGTGTCGACAACCTCTACGAGATCGACATCTCCCGGCCGGTGCTCGACGCCGCCGGCCGGCTGACCGGGCGGCGCTACGGCGCGGACCCCGCCGATGACGTGCGGTTGCGAGTGATCGCCGACCACACCCGCACCGCCGCGATGCTGATCTCCGACGGCGTCGTCCCCTCCAACGAGGGGCGCGGCTACGTGCTGCGCCGCATGCTGCGCCGGGCGATCCGTAACGCCCGGTTGCTCGGTGCCCACGAGCCGGTGATGAGCGAGCTGTTCGCGGTCGTCGGGTCGGCGATGGGGACGATCTACCCCGAACTGCTCGACAATGCCGAGACGATCACCGGGGTCGCCGTCGCGGAGGAGCAGGCGTTCGCCGAGACGCTGCGCACCGGTACCACGATCTTCGACACCGCGGCGCGCCAGGCCCGATCCCTGGGCTCGACCACGCTGGGCGGCGAGGCGGCCTTCAAGCTGCACGACACCTACGGCTTCCCGATCGACCTGACACTGGAGATGGCCGCTGAGGCGGGCCTTTCCGTTGACGAGGCGGGTTTCCGCCGGCTGATGGACCGCCAGCGGCAGGCCGCGAAGGCGGACCGGGCCGCGCGGCGGATCGGCAACGTCGACCTGTCCGCGTTCCGGCCGATCCTGGCCCGTTCCGGCCCGACGACCTTCACCGGGTACGAGGAGCTCAGCCGGACCTCCGGCGTGGTGGGCCTCGTCGGCATCGCCGACGGCGCGGGGCTGGCGGCGGCGGGGGAGGACACCGAGGTCGGGGTCGTGCTCGACGCGACCCCCTTCTACGCCGAGAGCGGCGGCCAGGAGCCCGACCTCGGTCGGCTGCGTTTCGACGGCGGCGAGGTCGAGGTGCTCGACGTCCAGCGGCCCGTGCCCGACCTGGTCCTGCACCGGGTGCGGGTGCTCGGCGGCGAGCTGCGGCTCGGCGTGGAGGTGTTCGCGGAGGTGGATGCCGATCGTCGCCGCGCGGTGTCCCGGTCGCACACCGCCACCCATCTCGTGCACACCGCGTTCCGTCGCGCGCTGGGCGAGGGCGCGACCCAGGCCGGTTCGCTGAACTCCCCGGGCCGGCTGCGGTTCGACTTCCACGCCCTCGGCGCGGTGCCGCCGTCGGTGCTCGCCGACGTCGAGGACGAGATCAACGAGGTTGCCCTGCGTGACCTGCCGGTGCGGGCTTTCGTAACCACGCAGGAGGAGGCCCGCCGGCTCGGCGCGATGGCGCTGTTCGGCGAGAAGTACGGCGACGCCGTGCGGGTCGTCGACGTGGGCGACTACGCCCGCGAGCTGTGCGGTGGCACGCACGTCGCGAGCTCCGCGCAGCTCGGCGCGGTGAAGCTGCTGTCGGAGGCGTCGATCTCCGCGGGCACCCGCCGAGTCGAGGGGCTGGTCGGCCTCGACGCCTTCCGCTACCTGGCGCGCGAGCATCTCCTGGTGTCGCAGCTGTCCACCGCGCTGAAGGCCCGTCCGGATGAGCTGGTGGACCGGGTCACCGACATCGTCGGCCGGCTGCGCGACGCCGAGCGGGAGCTGGAACGACTGCGGGCCGCCGCGGTACTCGCCGGGGCCGGGGCGCTGGCCGAGGGTGCCGAGGAGGTGGCTGGCGTCGCCGTGGTCACCGCCGAGGTGCCCGCCGGCACCGCCCCCGACGACGTGCGGCTGCTGGCGCTGGACGTGCGTGGGCGGCTGGCGGGGCGGCCCGCCGTCGTCGCCGTGGCCAAGGCCGACGGGTCGTCGATCGTCGTGGTGACCGACGACGCCGCGCGCGGCCGGGGGCTGCGCGCCGGTGACCTGGTGCGGCAGTCCTGGGCGAGCCTGGGTGGCAAGGGTGGCGGCAAGCCGGACGTGGCCCAGGGCGGCGGGGGGAACCCACAGCTGGTGCCGGCGGTGTTCGCCAGGCTGCGGGGGCTGGTGGCCGAGCACGCCTCGCGGTGAGCGGCTCGGGCTCCCGGCCCGGGGATTCTCGGCCCGGGGATTCTCGGCCCGGGGTGCGGATCGGGGTCGATGTCGGCTCGGTGCGGGTCGGGGTCGCCGCGAGCGACCCGGGCGGCGTGCTCGCGGTTCCGGTGACTACCCTGGCCAGGGACAGACGGGGTAATGCGGACATAGATCAGCTCGTCCTCATCGTCCGGGAGCGGCAGGCTGTAGAGGTCGTGGTCGGCCTGCCCAGACAGATGTCCGGGCAGGAAGGCCGGGCGGTCCGGCTGGTGCGGCAGTACGCCGAGGTACTCGCCGAGCGGATCGCACCCGTCCCCGTGCGTTTTGTGGACGAGCGGCTCACCACGGTTGCGGCTCATCGCAGGATGGCCGAGCGTGGCGTTCGTTCGCGTGCCCGCCGGAGTCTCGTGGATCAGGAGGCAGCCGTGCAGATCCTGCAGCACGACCTGGACAGCCGCCGGGGGAGCGCCGCGCCCGGCGTGATCGGGTGTGCCGCCCCGGCCGCGGGTCCGGACGGCGTGGTCCGGGCTCCGAGAGACGGCCCCCGGGCTCCGGACGGTGTTGTCCCGCCGTCGGACGAGAGGTGACCGGCGGCGACCTCGACGAGATGCTCGACGAGGACCCCTACTCGCGTCGCCGTCGGGYCCGCCAGCGCGGTGATCGTTACTCGGATGAACACTACGCCGATGATCAGTACCCGGACGACCGTGCCGGGGTCGACTGGGACCACCGCGCCTGGGAYGACGGCGGCGGCTGGGACGAGCCCGGTCCCGACGGCGGCCGGCGCGGTCGCGCGCTGCCGAAGCTCATCGCGGTGCTTGTCGTGGTCGCCGCCCTGCTGGGACTGGGGATCTACGGGGTGGGGAAGGTCGTCGGGCACATCTCGGCTGGCGAGCCCGCCGACTACTCCGGCTCCGGCGAGGGCATCGCGATGGTCCAGATCCCGGCCGGGGCGAGTACCCGGGAGATCGCCGGGGAGCTGCACGACGCGAACGTGACCGCGAGTGTCGCCGCGTTCGTCAAGGCCGCCACCGCGAATCCGAAGTCGCTGGGCATCCAGCCGGGCACCTACCGTCTGCACACCAGGATGAGCGCCGCCGCGGCGCTCGAGGCCCTGCTCGACCCTGCCTCGTCCGCGCCGTTCAAGTTCGTCATCAAAGAGGGCATGACCGTCCGTGAGGTCCTCACGGCACTGCATGAACGCCTCCCGGGCACGTCGATGGCGGACCTGGAGGCGATCGCGAAGAACCCCGCCCAGCTGGGCCTGCCGTCCTACGCGCCGCCGAACCTGCTGGAAGGCTATCTCTTCCCGTCTACCTACGACCTCGTGCCCGGGGCCACGCCCGAGCAGTTGCTGCGTTCCTTCGTCGACCGCTTCAAGCGGGAGACCGCGGCGATCGATCTGGAGGGCAGGGCCGCCGCGCTCGGGGTCCCGCCGAAGGACATCGTCACCATCGCCTCGATCATCGAGAAGGAGGTGGCCAACCGCGACGAGGGTCCGAAGGTGGCCCGGGTGATCTACAATCGGCTCAGGGACACATCGGGAAGATTTGGCCGGCTCGACATGGACTCGACCACCCGCTACGCCACGGACGGGTACGAGGGGCCGTTGACCAAGGAACAACTCGCCCAGAACAACCCGTACAACACGCGGGYCGTGAAAGGGTTGCCGCCGGGCGCAATCTCCAACCCCGGCGTCTGGGCGCTGCGGTCGGCACTGGAACCGGCCGACGGATCGTGGTTCTATTTCGTCTCCATGCCGCAGAGCAAGGTGACGGTCTTCGCCACCACGGAGCGGGAGTGGGAGCAGGCAGAGGCCCAGTACCGGCGTGAAGGAGGTCGTGAGTAGTGCGAGGGAAGCCGCGAGCATGAGGCCCGCAAGCATGAGGAGGGCCCGGTAGTGCCGGAGATCGTTCCCGCCGGCACTACCCCGGCCCGCCGTCGGCCCCCTGAGTGCCGTCGTCGGCCCATGGAACCGCCGGCGACCGTCGCGGCCACCGCGCCGCCGTCGGGCCCCACCCGCGCCGCCGTGCTCGGGGCACCGGTGGACCATTCGCTCTCCCCGCTGCTGCATGCCGCCGCCTACGCCAAGCTCGGTCTCGCGGTGACGTACACCGCCGTGCACTGCGACGAGACCGGGCTCGCCGCGATGCTCACCCGGGTCCGCACGGATCCGGGCTGGGTCGGGCTGTCCCTGACCATGCCGCTCAAGACCGTCGCGCTCGACCTGCTCGACGAGGTGGACGCGACGGCGGCGGTCATCGGCGCCGTCAACACGGTCGTCGTCGGGCCCGCCGGCCGGTTGCGTGGCTACAACACCGACGTGGACGGCATCGGCATGGCGCTGCGCCGGGTGATGCGCGGCGCGGTCCCAGGCCAGCCGCTCGTACTCGGTGCCGGTGGCACGGCCCGCGCCGCGGTCGCGGCGGTCGCCGCGGCGGGCTGCACCCGCCTCGGCGTCGTCGCCCGCCGGCCCGCCGCCGTGGCGGAGGTGGCGGAGATCGGGTCGCGGCTGGGCGTCGAGGTCACCGCGCTGCCCTGGGAGCTGCTGGCCGCGGGCCTGCCTGCCGGTCCGGATCTGGTCATCTCCACCACGCCCGCCGGCGCGACCGACGGGCTCGCCACCGGACCGTGGCCGCCAGCCTGCCAGCTCGTAGAACTGCTCTATCATCCCTGGCCCACGGCGCTGGCCGCCGCGGCCTACCGGGCCGGTGCCCGGGTCGCAGGTGGCCTGGAGATCCTCGCCGCCCAGGCCGTGGGGCAGGTCGAGCACTTCACCGGGCAGGTGGTTCCCACCAGCGTTCTGCTGGCCGCGGGTCAGGCCGCGCTGGACGAGCGGACGCGGGGGAACAGGCCCCCGGCGGTGGAGGTCGGCGTGCCGGGCGGCCACGGTCTCGCGGGGAGCGGTCCCCGCGGCCGCGGTGGACCTGCCGGCGGATAGCGGTGCCGGGAGTGGTGCCGGGCGGCGCGCTCAGCACGTTGATCGCCCTTCCTGCGCTCGCCGCCCTGCCGTTCGGTCGCCGGATCGTGGCCGGCGTGCCGGCGCTGCCCGGGCAGGCCCCGCACCGGGAGGCGCCCGGGGCGGCGGCGCTCGGTGCCGTGACGGTGCTGGTCGCCGCGGCCGTGACCGTCGCCCTGCACGATCATCCGAGCTGGTTGCCGGCCTATGTGTATCTGGCGGTCGTCGGGGTCTGGCTGGCCGTGATCGATCTTCGGGTGCACCGCCTGCCCGACCATCTGGTACTGCCGTCCTATCCGGTGCTCGCCGGGCTGTTCGGCCTCGCCGCGCTGCTCACCGGCGAGCCCGGCCGTCTGCTGCGCGCCGGGATGGCCGCGGCTGCCGTCTGGGTGATCTTCCTGGGGGTGCATTGCCTGCCGAGGGCGGGGCTCGGGCGCGGGGACGTCAAGGTGTCCGGCCTGCTGGGCGGTGCGCTGGGCTGGCTCGGCTGGCCGAGTGTGGTGTTCGGGCTGTTCGCCGGCATCGTCCTCGGGGGGCTCTGGGCGAGCGCGCTGCTCGTGGCGGGCCGGGTCGGCCGGCATGACCGCATCGCCTACGGTCCCTTTCTGCTCGCCGGGACGCTGCTCGCCGTCCTCGGTCGCGCCGGCTGATCTCGTTTGTCCTACTTGATACTGATAGTTCCGTTTGATTCCGGTTGTCCTGCCTGAGCGCGGTCGTGACAGGGGCGGTGAGCGTGAAAGACTGGGGTCATGGTGCGTTGGCTGACGGCGGGGGAGTCCCATGGTCCCGCCCTGGTGGCGACGGTCGAGGGGCTGCCCGCCGGGATCCGGATGACCAGTTCCGACATCTCCGCCGAGCTGGCCCGCCGCCGGCTCGGGCACGGTCGCGGCGCGCGGATGAGCTTCGAGCGTGACGAGGTCGAGCTGCTCGGTGGAGTCCGCCACGGCGTCACCCTCGGCGGCCCGGTCAGCGTGGTCGTCCGCAACACCGAGTGGCCCAAGTGGGAGCGGGTCATGTCGCCCGACCCGGTCGATCCGGCGGCGCTGGCGGGCCTGGGCCGCGCAGCCCCGCTGACCCGGCCCCGGCCCGGCCACGCCGATCTCGCCGGCATGCAGAAGTACGGGTTCGACGACGCCCGGCCCGTGCTGGAGCGCGCCAGCGCCCGGGAGACCGCCGCGCGGGTCGCGCTCGGCACCGCGGCCAAGGCACTGCTGCGGCAGGCCTACGGCATCGAGGTGATCTCGCATGTCGTCGCGATCGGCGCGGTCGAGGTGCCCCCGGGGGTGCCCGCCCCGACGTCGCTGGCGGCGGTGGACGCGGACCCGGTCCGCTGTGCCGACCAAGCGACCAGCGTGCGGATGGTCGCCGAGATCGACGTGGCCCACGCCGACGCGGACACCCTCGGCGGCATCGTCGAGGTGCTGGCGTACGGCTGCCCGCCCGGGCTCGGCAGCTACGTGCACGGCGACCGGCGCATCGACGCCCGGATCGCGGGCGAGCTGATGGGCATTCAGGCGATCAAGGGCGTCGAGTTCGGGGACGGTTTCACCACCGCGCGGCGGCGGGGTTCCGGGGCGCACGACGAGATCGAGCCGGCCGGTGCCGGCAGCCGGCGGGTGCGGCGGGCGACTGACCGGGCCGGCGGGGTCGAGGGCGGCATGACCACGGGCGAGCCGTTGCGCGTGCGGGTGGCGATGAAGCCGATCTCCTCGCTGACCAGGCCGTTGTCCACGGTGGACGTGTCCACCGGCGAGGCGGCGGTCGCGATCAACCAGCGGTCCGACGTGTGCGCGGTGCCCGCGGCCGGGGTGGTGACGGAGGCGATGGTCGCCCTCGTGCTCGCCGACGCGGCGCTGGAGAAGTTCGGGGGGGACTCGGTGGAGGAGACCCGGCGTAATTACGAGGGGTACCTGAAGTCCCTGGTCATCCGCTGATCGGCGGCGGGAATCGGCAGGCGGCGAAGACAGAGGATCATCGTGGGGGAGCCGGCGACGGACGCGTGGACGGGGCCGATGGCCTGGACGGGGCCGATGGTGGTGCTGGTCGGAGCGCCCGGAGCGGGGAAGACGACGGTGGGCACCCAGCTGGCGCGGCGGTGGGGGGTGGGTTTCCGCGACACCGACGCCGACATCGAGGCGGCGCTCGGCACCACCGTTGYGGACATCTTTCTCGATCATGGTGAGGAGTACTTCCGGCTGGCCGAGCGCCGGGCAGTGGCGGCCGCGCTCGCGGATCACCGGGGGGTCCTGGCCCTTGGCGGGGGAGCGGTGCTCGACGCCGAGACCCGGACCCTGCTGGCCGGGCACCGGGTCGTCTATCTTGAGGTGGGAGTTTCCGACGCGGTGCGGCGGGTGGGCCTCGCCCGGGACCGTCCACTGCTGGTCGAGGGGCCCCGCACGCGGCTCGCCGCCCTGCTCAGGGCGCGCCGGCCGCTCTACGCCGAGGTGGCGACGGTGGTCATCGACACCGCGGGGCACGAGCCGGACGAGGTGACCGACCTGCTGGCGGCGGCCCTGGGCCCGCTGCTCGCGGCGGGCAGCGAACCGGACGAGGCGGCGGACGCCGCGGGGGGCAGCGAACCGGACGAGGCGGCGGACGCCGCGGGGGGCAGCGAACCGGACGAGGCGGCGGACGCCGCGGGGGGCAGCGAACCGGACGAGGCGGCGGACGCCGCGGGGGGCAAACGGTGAGTATGCAGGTGAAGGCCTCCGACATCGTGCGGATCCCGGTACGGCCGGGCGGCGGGCGTCCCTACGACGTCGTGCTCGGGGTGGGCCTGCTCGGCGAGCTCGCCGAGACCGTCGTCGGGCGGACCCGCGCCGCGGTGATCCATCCCGGGGCGTTGCGGGCCACCGCGGACGCCGTCGTCGCCGACCTGCGGGAGAACGCGGGCGTGGAGGCGCACGCCATCGAGGTGCCCGACGGCGAGGAGGCCAAGCAGCTGCGGATCRCCGGCTTCTGCTGGGACGTGCTCGGCCGGATCGGCTTCACCCGGGACGACATGGTGATCGGCCTCGGCGGCGGCACCGTGACAGACCTGGCCGGGTTCGTCGCCGCGAGCTGGCTGCGCGGGGTGGACGTCGTCCAGGTGCCGACCACCGTGCTCGGCATGGTCGACGCGGCGGTCGGCGGGAAGACCGGCATCGACATCGACGCGGGCAAGAACCTGGTCGGGGCCTTCCACCAGCCGCTCGGCGTGCTGTGCGATCTGGCGGCGCTGGAGTCTCTGCCGGCCGTCGAGGTACGCGCCGGGCTCGCCGAGGTCGTCAAGACCGGTTTCATCGCCGACGCGGCGATCCTCGATCTGCTCGACGCCGATCCGACCGGCGCCGCGCATCTGCCCGAGCTGATCGAGCGGTCCAYCCGGGTCAAGGCCGAGGTGGTCTCCGGCGATCCGCGGGAGGACGGCCGGCGGGAGATCCTCAACTATGGTCACACCCTCGGTCATGCCATCGAGAAGGTCGAGCACTTCAGCTGGCGGCACGGCGCGGCGATCTCGGTGGGCATGGTGTTCGCGGCGGAGCTGTCCCGGCTCGTCGTCGGCCTCGACGACGCCACCGCCGACCGGCACCGTGAGCTGCTGACCCGCATCGGCCTGCCGGTGACCTACCGGGACGACCGGTGGGCGGCGCTGCTCGACGCGATGCGGGTCGACAAGAAGGCGCGGGGACGGCGGATGCGTTTCGTCGGCCTCGAGGCGCAGGGCCGCACCGTCATCCTGGACAATCCGGACGCTGGCCTGCTGATCGCGGCGTTCACCACTGTCGCCGAGGGTCGGTAGACTCGTCGCGGCGGTTTGTAGGATCGCCGCCACGTCCGCGCCCGGTGTCCGCGCCCGGTGCGTTCGCCCGGTGGCGGGGTCCGGAAGCGGCCTGAGGATGGAAGCGGCCTGGGGATGGCCTGGGGAGCCTGGGGATGGCCTGGGGAGAGAGCACCGCGGTCCTCGCACGAGGGTCCGGGGAACGACCACACCCGCCGTCGGCGTACGGCGATGGAAACGGAGAACGCGCGCAGTGGCGACCACCAACGACCTGAAGAACGGCATGACGCTCGACATCGACGGGGTGTTGTGGAACGTCGTCGGCTTCCAGCACGTCAAGCCGGGTAAGGGTGGGGCGTTCGTCCGCACGACCCTGAAGAACGTGCTCACCGGGAAGGTCGTCGACCGCACCTTCAACGCCGGGGTCAAGGTTGACGTCGCGACCGTCGACCGCCGCGAGATGACCTACCTCTACCGGGACGGTGCCGATTTCGTCTTCATGGACAGCGAGTCCTACGATCAGATCCCGATCCCGCCGGATGTCGTCGGTGGGACGGCCGACTACATGCTGGAAAACACCGTGGCCACCGTCGCGCTACATGACGGCGCCCCGCTCTATGTCGAACTGCCGGCCAGCGTCGAGCTGACCATTTCGCAGACCGACCCGGGGGTGCAGGGCGATCGCTCGACCGGCGGGACGAAGCCGGCCACCCTGGAGACGGGCGCCACCATCAACGTGCCGCTGTTCATCACCAGCGGGGAAAAGGTCAAGGTCGACACGCGTGACGGCCGGTACCTGGGCCGGGTGACGAGCTGAGCGCCAGGTCCAAGGCCCGTAAACGGGCGCTGGACATCCTCTACGAAGCGGACGTGCGCGCGAGCGCCGTGCCGGAGATCCTCGCCGCCCGGCTGGCCCAGTCCGATCCACCGGTGTCGGAATACGCCGTCGAGCTGGTCGAGGGGGTCGTCGAGCRCCGCGGGGAGATCGACGAGCGGATCGCCCGGTACGCCGAGGGTTGGACGTTGGAGCGGATGCCGCCGGTCGACCGCAACATTCTGCGGATTGCCGTGCTGGAACTGCTCTGGCGTCCCGACGTCCCGGATCGGGTCGCCATCGACGAAGCCGTGGAACTGGCGAAGAACCTCTCCACCCACCGGTCGCCGGCGTTTGTCAACGGGCTGCTCGCGAGTCTGGTCGAGGGAAAGGGCCTGGCCACCCCGGCCGAGTCGACCGGACGGGGATCGGCGGTGGATTCAATTCCCGGCCAGCCGTCGTAGCGGCGGTCCACCGGGGTTGCCCGGTTGCCGGGAGGGAACCGGGATCGGCGTTCCCGGTACGTCGCCCAGGCGACGTACCGGGTCCTTCCCCGGATACGTGTGCCGCGGGTGGCGCGGATGCGAGCCGGCGGATTGTGGTACCGGTATCGCGGTACCGGTACCGCGATACCGGAGCGAGGCTAGACGTCGGTCGCCGCGGCGTCCGCGCCCTGCTCCGGAGACAGCACGCCCCAAGAGACGAGCTGCTCGGTGAGCTTGCTCGGCGAGGTGTCGTAGATCACCGCGAGCGAGCGCAGGTCCTCGTACCGGATCGAGAGCACCCGGCCGTTGTAGTCGCCGCGCTGGCTCTGAATGGTCGCYGCGTACCGGGCGAGCGGACCACCCTGCTCCTTGGGAACCTGGGAGAGACGCTCGAGGTCGAGAACGATCCGAGGAGACTGCTCCAGCGGAGCGACGGTGGAACCCTCGGGAAGAAGCTCCCCCACYGGAACGCCGTAGAACTCCGCGAGCTCGGAGAGGCGCTGCACGGTGACGGCGCGGTCCCCACGTTCGTAGGAACCCACGACGACGGCTTTCCACCGACCGTGCGACTTCTCCTCGACGCCATGAAGCGAGAGCCCCTGCTGGGTGCGTATCGCGCGCAGCCGAGCACCGAGCGCCTTCGCATAGTCGGACATCGGAGTGYCCACTCCTGTCGTGGTCGATCAGTTGGAACCGGGGCTCGTGCCGCCGGCGGTTACCGATAGTAGTGCCCGCCGGGTTGACGCTCGACACCCGGGGGGTCGTGTCGCCTCTTTCTTTGTACCACTTTCTGTAGCCCTCTGGTTGCGCCCTACGCCTGAGCGGTGGGAACTTCCGGATGCCGCCACCGCTGTGGCGACGGCATCGAACCCAGTGACAAGTAGTGACAACATGATGCTGCGTGGTTGGCGCGGCAATAACGTCCCGCGCTGTCCGGACCGGTGGGCGACCCGTCGTCGCGCCGGGCGCCAGGGGCGTCGGCGTCCGGCGGCGAGATCCTCACACGTCCTGAGGGCCCTGGTAACGTCGCTGGGACCACTCCTTTAAGGACCGTCCCGTGAGGCGGGGAAGGAGGGATGCCGCGTGGCCCCGGCTGCCGCGAGCGACCCCGCATCGCGCCGTCCCGGCACCGCCCGGGCAGTACTGTCCRCAGACGACATCACCCGGATCGTCAGCCGGATGGCGCATCAGATTCTCGAGAAGACCTCCGGTGGCGCCGGGGTCGTCCTGCTCGGAGTACCCACCCGAGGGGTACCCCTTGCGCACCGGCTGGCACAGCGGGTGCAGGCCGTCGAGGGGGTGCGTCTCCCGGTTGGCTCCCTTGACCCGACCATGTACCGCGACGATCTGCGACTGCGCGGCGTGCGTCCCCTCGAGGTGACCGACATTCCCGAGGGTGGTGTCGACGGCCGCGTGGTGATCCTCGTCGACGACGTCCTCTACTCCGGGCGCACGGTGCGGGCGGCGCTGGACGCCTTGGCCGCCTACGGCCGGCCGCGTGCCGTCCAGCTCGCGGTCCTGGTCGACCGGGGCCATCGCGAGCTGCCGATCCGCGCCGACTACGTCGGGAAGAACATGCCGACCTCGCGCCGGGAGTCGGTGGCAGTCCGGCTGCGGGAGATCGACGGCGCCGACGGCGTGCTGATCCTCTCGGCCGCCGGGGGGGACGGCGCCGACGACGCGCCCCCCGGGAACCAGCCATGATCGGGGGAAGTGCCGTGTGGGGAGCACAAGCCGGGTTCGGGGGACGGGCGTGAACCGCCATCTCCTGTCGACTGAGGATCTCGACCGGGACGACGCGCTGCTGGTGCTGGACACCGCCGAACGGATGGCGCGGGTCGCCGAGGCGTCGGTGCGCAAACTGCCGACCCTGCGGGGCCGCACCGTCGTCAACCTGTTCTTCGAGGACTCCACCCGCACCCGTACGTCCTTCGAGGTAGCCGCCAAGAGACTGTCGGCCGATGTGATCAATTTTTCGGCGCGCGGGTCAAGCGTGTCGAAGGGCGAAAGTCTGAAGGACACGGCGCAGACCCTTGAGGCGATGGGTGCCGACGCCGTGGTCTGCCGGCATGCCGCGAGTGGCGCGCCGCACCGACTGGCCTCCTGGGTACGCGGCAGCGTGGTGAACGCGGGAGACGGCACTCACGAGCACCCGACCCAGGCCCTGCTCGACGCCTTCACCATGCGCCGCCGGCTCGGCCGGATCGACGGCCTCGCCGTCACCATCGTCGGCGACGTGCTGCATTCCCGGGTGGCGCGATCGAACGTGTGGCTGCTCGCCACGCTGGGCGCGACGGTGACCGTCGTGGCCCCGCCGACGTTGGTGYCCCTCGGAATCTCCTCGTGGCCGGTCGAGGTGTCGTACAACCTCGACGCCGTGCTGCCCAAGAGCGACGTGGTGATGATGCTGCGGGTCCAGCGGGAGCGGATGTCCGCGGCCTTCTTCCCGACCGAACGGGAGTACAGCCGGCGCTACGGGCTGGATGCCGACCGGGCGGAGATGTTGCCCGACCACGCCCTGGTGATGCATCCCGGCCCGATGGTACGCGGGATGGAGATCGCCTCTCGGGTCGCCGACTCCGCCCGGTCGACAGTCGTGGAACAGGTTGCGAACGGGGTGAGCGTGCGGATGGCCGTGCTGTACCTGCTGCTGGGTGGTTCCGGGGAGGTCTCATGACGACGCCCGCGGCGGAAACGTCGGAGGAAACGCCGGTGGGGAGGTCGGCGGGGACCTCCTGGGTCCTGCGGCGGGTCCGCCCGCTCGGCGGGGACCCCGTCGACGTCGTCCTCGCGGACGGGGTGGTGGCCGCCTGGCGACCGGCCGGCTCCACGCACGCCGGGGCCGGGGGACTGCCCGCCGGCACCACCGTGCTGGACACGGACGGGCTGATCCTGCTCCCCGGCCTGGTCGACCTGCACACCCACCTGCGGGAACCCGGCCGGGAGGACGCCGAGACGGTCGCCTCCGGCACCCGCGCCGCGGCCCTCGGTGGCTACACCACCGTGTTCGCGATGGCGAACACCAATCCGGTCGCCGACACCGCGGGGGTCGTCGAGCAGGTGTGGCGGCTCGGCCTGGACGCGGGTCACTGCGATGTCCGGCCGGTCGGCGCGGTCACCGTCGGACTTGCCGGCGAGCGGCTCGCCGAACTCGGCGCCATGGCCTCCTCCGCGGCGGGCGTGCGGGTCTTCTCCGACGACGGGCACTGCGTGTCGGACGCGCTGCTCATGCGCCGGGCGCTGGAGTACGTCAAGGCGTTCGATGGGGTGATCGCCCAGCATGCGCAGGAACCGCGGCTGACCGAGAACGCCCAGATGAACGAGGGCACGGTGRCTGCCAGGCTGGGGCTGCCGGGGTGGCCCGCGGTCGCCGAGGAGGCGATCATCGCCCGGGACGCGCTGCTGGCCGGGCACGTCGGCTCCCGACTGCACGTCTGTCACGTCTCCACCGCCGGATCGGTAGAGATCATCCGGTGGGCCAAGGCGAAGGGCTGGAACGTCACCGCCGAGGTGACCCCGCACCACCTGCTGCTCACCGACGACCTGGTCTGCTCGTTCGACCCGGTCTACAAGGTCAACCCGCCGCTGCGCACCGCCGAGGACGTCGCCGCGCTGCGCGCCGGGCTCGCCGACGGCACGATCGACTGCGTCGCCACCGACCACGCTCCGCACGCGCTGGAGGACAAGGAGACGGAGTGGGCCGCCGCGCGTCCCGGCATGCTCGGTCTCGAGACGGCGCTGTCGGTGGTCATCGAGACGATGGTCATCCCGGGCCGGCTGGACTGGGCCGGGGTCGCCGAGCGGATGGCACTGGCCCCGGCAAGGATCGGTGGCCTGCCGCGAACCGCGGCCGAGGTGTGGAGTTCCATAGCAGTGGGCGCGCCCGCGACCGTCACCCTGCTTGACCCGGCGCCGTGGCGGATGGTCGAGCCGGACGCGCTCGCCAGCCGCAGCCGCAACACGCCCTATGCGGGCCGGTCGCTGCCGGGAACGATCCGCGCCACGTTCCTGCGGGGACGGCCCACCGTGCTCGACGGGAAGATCGTATGACTGTTTCGCGCGCCGCCCTGTCGGCCGCCGGGCCCGCCGTCGCCCTGGACCGGGCGCCGGATCGCCTGGGGCTGCACCTGCTTCTCCTGCTTGGCCTGTTGCTGGTGTTCGTCGCGGCGGTCGGTTCGATGCGACGGGCGTGGCGCAACCGGGCCGAGCGTCAGGAGGAGGACCTTCCCGAGCTGCCCGTCCCGCCGGCGGAACCAGGCACGGTGTTCGCCGCTCCGCTGCGCGGGATGTACCTCGGCACCGTCGACGCCGGGCACTGGCTGGAATGGATCGCCGCCCGCGGGCTGGGCGGGCGGGCCGGCGGCTACGTCAGCGTGTACGAGACCGGGGTGCGGGTGGACCGCCCCGGCGAGGCGTTCTGGATCCCGCGCGAGGCCGTCCGCGGTGCCCGCCTGGAGCGGGCGCACGCCGGCAAGGTCTCCGCCCCCGGGCGTCTGATCGTCATCGCGTGGTCGTTCGGCGGGCACGAGTTGGAGACCGGTTTCCGCGGTGAGGACCGTGCCCGCCAGCCCAAGGTGGTGCGCGCCGTCCACGACCTGATCGGCCCCCCGCCCGCGCATCTGGCACCGGGCGACGTCACCTCGCCGCACGCGGTACCGCGGATCCGCCCGCGGATCCGGCCCCGGGCCGTCGCGCCCGGCCCCGGGCCGGTGGGCCGGTCCGGGCAGCGGCCGGGTTCCGGACAACCGACCGAGGAGATGCCGGCGATCCGGACCGGCCCTCGGCTGCGTTCCCGGGGGGAGCGGGCCCAGGCCCGCGGCGAGCGGGCGGTGCCCGCCGACCGGCGGCTCTACGCGGAGCGGTGGCGCTCGGACCAGCGACTCCCCGATCGGCGACACCAGGATGAGGGTCACCCCGACCCGCGCCGCTCCGACCCGCGCCACCCCGAGCGGCGTCATCCCGATCAGTGGCCGGCGGATCCGGAATCGGACCCCGGGTGGGTGGACCCGGGACAGCTTGATCAGTCTGACCCCGGCTGGTCGTCGGTCGACCCGTTGACCTCACCGCTCGGTGAGGTCAACAGGCTGAAGGAGGATCGGTGAGCACTCCCACCACGACGCCGACGCGAGCGGTCCTGATGCTGGAGGACGGTCGCAGCTTCGTCGGCGAGGCGTACGGGGCGATCGGCGAGACCTTCGGCGAGGCCGTGTTCTCCACCGGGATGACCGGCTACCAGGAGACGCTGAGCGATCCGTCGTTCCACGGCCAAGTCGTCATCATGACCGCCCCGCACATCGGCAACACCGGCGTCAACGACGAGGACTACGAGTCCGAGCGGATCCAGGTCGCCGGGTTCGTCGTGCGTGACCCCGCCCGGCGGGCCTCCAACTGGCGCGCCCGGGGCACGCTCGACGACGAGCTGGCCGCGGCCGGTGTGGTGGGGATCAGCGGGATCGACACCCGGGCGCTGACCCGTCACCTGCGTGAGCTCGGCTCGATGCGGTGCGGGATCAGCAGCGTGCTCGACGCCGACGCCGACGCCGACGGTGGCCCGGTCGGCCCGGGCCCGGGTTCCGGCGCGGACGGCGAGCGGGCGGCGGCGCTCGACGCCCTGCTCGACCGGGTCCGCGCCTCCCCGGAGATGCTCGGCGCGGATCTCGCGCCCCGGGTCTCCACCCCTACCCCCTATGTGGTGGAGGCGGTGGCGGGCGCCGCGCTGTTCAAGGTCGCCGCGCTCGATCTCGGCATCAAGCGCGCGACGCCGGCCGCCATGGCCGCGCTGGGCTGCGAGGTGCATGTGCTGCCGGCCCGCACCACCGGCGAACAGCTGCTGGCGCTGGAACCGGACGGGGTGTTCCTGTCGAACGGTCCCGGCGATCCGGCGGCGGCGGACTATGCGGTTGACGCGCTGCGGACGGTGCTGCGGGCCGGTGTCCCGGTGTTCGGGATCTGTTTCGGGCACCAGCTGCTGGCCCGCGCTCTTGGCTTCGAGACGTACAAGCTCACCTACGGCCACCGCGGCGTGAACCAGCCGGTCGGGGATATGGCGACCGGGCGGATCGCGGTCACCAGCCAGAACCACGGCTTCGCCGTGCGGGCGCCGCTCACCGGGGTGACCGACACCCCGTTCGGCCGGGTGGTGGTCAGCCACCGCGGCCTCAACGACAACGTCGTCGAGGGATTGGAGTGTCTGGACGTGCCGGCCTTCAGCGTGCAGTTCCATCCGGAGGCCGCGCCGGGGCCGCATGATGCCTCCCCGTTGTTCGAGCGGTTCCGCGCTTTGATGGCGGACACCCGGGAGGGTGRCCGGGAGCGGAGTGAGCGATCTGTGCGGGAGGCCGGTCATGCCGAAGCATGAGGATCTGAGCAGCGTCCTGGTCCTCGGCTCCGGGCCGATCGTGATCGGCCAGGCGTGCGAGTTCGACTACTCGGGTACCCAGGCCTGCCGGGTGCTGCGCGCGGAGGGCCTGCGGGTCATCCTGGTCAACAGCAACCCGGCGACAATCATGACCGATCCGGAGATCGCGGACGCGACCTACGTCGAGCCGATCACCTCGGACATCGTCGCGAAGATCATCGAACGGGAGCGGCCCGACGCGATCCTGGCCACCATGGGTGGCCAGACCGCGCTGAACACCGCCGTCGCCCTGCACGACGCCGGTGTCCTGGACCGCTTCGAGGTCCGTCTGATCGGCGCGAATATCGACGCGATCCGCGCCGGGGAGGACCGTCAGGCGTTCAAGGACATCGTCGCCGCGGTCGGCGGCGAGACCGCGCGCAGCGCCATCTGCCACACCGTCGCCGAGTGCCTGACCGCCGGGGAGGAGTTCTCCTACCCGGTGGTCGTGCGACCCAGCTTCACCCTCGGCGGCGCCGGCAGCGGCTTCGCCCATGATTCCGGCGAGTTGCGCCGGATGGCGGCGGACGGACTGGCCGCGAGCCCGTCGACCGAGGTGCTGGTGGAGGAGTCGGTCCTCGGCTGGAAGGAGTACGAGCTCGAGCTGATGCGCGACCGCGCGGACAACGTGGTCGTGGTCTGCTCGATCGAGAACGTCGACCCGATGGGGGTGCACACCGGCGACTCGATCACGGTGGCGCCGGCGATGACCCTGACCGACCGCGAGTACCAGCGCATGCGGGACATGGCGATCGCGGTGATGCGGGCCGTCGGCGTCGACGCCGGCGGCTGCAACATCCAGTTCGCCGTCGACCCTGCGACGGGCCGGCAGGTGGTCATCGAGATGAACCCCCGGGTGTCGCGGTCCTCGGCGCTGGCGTCGAAGGCGACCGGCTTCCCGATCGCGAAGATCTCGGCGAAGCTCGCGCTCGGATACACCCTTGACGAGATCCCCAACGACATCACCCGCACCACGCCCGCGGCCTTCGAGCCGGCGCTGGACTACGTCGTGGTGAAGGTGCCGCGGTTCGCGTTCGAGAAGTTCCCCGGTGCCGACCCGACGCTCACGACGACGATGAAGTCCGTCGGCGAGGCGATGGGGGTTGGCCGCAGCTTCGCCGAGGCGCTGCAGAAGGCGCTGCGCTCGATGGAGGCCCCGGGCTCGGTGTTCTCCTTCGTCCCGCCCGAGGCGGACGCCGCCGACCTGCTGGAAGCCGCGCGGGTTCCCCACGACGGCCGGTTGCGTACCGTCCAGCAGGCGCTGCTTGCCGGCGCGGATCCCGACGAGGTCACCCGGGTCACCGGGATCGACCCGTGGTTCGTCGACCAGCTCGTCTTCCTCAACGAGACCGCGGCGATGATCAGCCGCAATCCGGCGGGCATCCGGCGGGCCAAGCGAGCCGGGTTCTCCGACGTCCAGCTCGCCGAGATCCTCGGCACCTCCGAGGACGTGGTCCGGGCGTTCCGCCACCGCACCGGCATCCGGCCGGTGTTCAAGACCGTCGACACCTGCGCGGCGGAGTTCGCCTCCGAGACCCCGTACCACTACTCCGCCTACGACGCCGAGACCGAGGTCGCGCCGAGCAAACGGCCGCGGGTGATCGTGCTCGGCAGCGGGCCCAACCGCATCGGCCAGGGCATCGAGTTCGACTACGCCTGTTGTCATGCGGTGATGGCGCTTTCCGACGCCGGCTATGAGACCGTCATGGTCAACTGCAACCCGGAGACGGTGTCCACCGATTACGACACCGCCGACCGGCTCTACGTCGAGCCGTTGACGGTCGAGGACGTGCTTGAGGTCGTCCACGCCGAGCAGCAGGCCGGGCCGCTCGCCGGGGTAATCGTCCAGCTCGGCGGGCAGACCCCCCTCGGCATCGCCGCGGCGCTCGCCGAGGCGGGCGTGCCCGTCGTGGRCACCCCGCCCAAGGCGATCCATCTGGCCGAGGACCGTGGGCTGTTCGGGCGTGTGCTGGCCCGGGYGGGCCTGCCCTCGCCGCCGCACGGGGTGGCGACCTCCTTCGCCGAGGCGCGCACGGTGGCCGAGCGGATCGGGTACCCGGTGCTGGTGCGGCCGTCCTACGTGCTCGGCGGGCGTGGCATGGAGATCGTCTACGACGACACGATGCTGCGCGACTACATCGATCGGGCCACCGCCATCTCCCCGGAACATCCGGTGCTCGTCGACCGGTTCCTCGACGACGCGGTGGAGATCGACGTTGACGCCCTCTACGACGGGGAGACGCTCTACCTCGCCGGGGTGATGGAGCACATCGAGGAGGCCGGGGTCCACTCGGGCGACTCGGCCTGCGCCCTGCCGCCGATCACGCTGGGCCGTTCGGAGCTCGACCGTATCCGGACGTCCACCGAGGCGATCGCGAAGGGCGTCGGGGTGCGGGGTCTGCTCAACGTCCAGTACGCCCTGCAGTCCGATGTGCTCTACGTCCTGGAGGCCAATCCCCGGGCGTCGCGGACCGTGCCGTTCGTCTCCAAGGCCACCACGGTGCCGCTGGCCAAGGCCGCCGCCCGGGTGATGCTCGGCGCGACCATCGACGAGCTGCGGGCCGAGGGCCTGCTGCCGCGCTCCGGCGACGGTGGCACCCTGCCGCTGGACTCGCACATCTCGGTCAAGGAGGYCGTGCTGCCCTTCGGGCGCTTCCGTGACGCCGGTGGCCGCGGCGTCGACACCGTCCTCGGGCCGGAGATGAAGTCGACCGGTGAGGTGATGGGCATCGACGACGGCTTCGGCACGGCGTACGCCAAGTCCCAGGCCGCCGCGTACGCCTCGCTGCCCACCTACGGCCGGGTGTTCGTCTCCGTGGCCAACCGGGACAAACGGGCGATGGTTTTTCCGATCAAGCGGCTCGCGGATCTCGGTTTCGTCGTCTACGCCACCGAGGGGACCGCGGACGTGTTGCGGCGCAACGGGGTCAAGGCGGTCGTCCTCGGCAAGCACTGGGCCCCCACCGAGGGGCTACTCGACTGTGTCGAGATGATCACATCCGGGCAGATCGACCTCGTCATCAACACCCCGTGGGGCGTCGGCCCGCGCCTGGACGGCTATGAGATCCGCACAGCCTGCGTGAGTGCCGGGGTTCCGTGCATMACCACGATCCAGGGTGCGGCGGCCTGCGTGCAGGGCGTGGAAGCGCTGGTACGGGGGGAGCTGGGGGTCCGATCGTTGCAGGAATACCACGCGGCGCTGCGGCAGGCGTGGGGCGGGGGACAACCGGGCGGCTCGCCGCCCGAATCCTCCGGCTCTGCGGCGTCTGAGTCCGCGGCGCCTGAGTCCGCGGCGTCTGAGTCCGCGGCGCCTGAGTCCGCCGTGTTCGGACCGGCGGCCAGGAGGAGCGGATGAGCGCCGGCCGGAGGAGCTCCGGCGGGAGGAGCGCGGCCGCGCCCCGCTTCACCCCGCCGCGGGGCCGGGCGCCGCTGGCGGTCGCGCTGGATGCCCCGGACGCCGCGACCGCGCTGCGCTGGGCCGCCGCGGTCGCCCCCACCGTGGCCGTGCTGAAGATCGGTCTGGAGCTGTTCTACCGGGAGGGCCCGGCAATCGTGACGGCGCTGCGCGCGGCCGGCGTGCTCGCCGGGGCCGGCGGCGCGGCGGTCGCCGCGGGCGGCACCGGGAGTGCCCCGGAGTTGTTCCTCGATCTCAAACTGCACGACATTCCCGCCACGGTCGCCGGGGGAATGCGCTCAATCACCCCGTTGGGCCCTCGTTTCGTGACCGTGCATGCGGCTGGGGGGGCGGCGATGATACGTGCGGCGATCGAGGCGGCCCCGGATGTCGAGGTAGCCGTCGTGACCGTACTCACCTCGCTGGATGTGGCGGCGCTCAGCGCGATCGGGCTCGCCGGACCCCCTTCCGACGCCGTCCRCAGGCTCGCCGTGCTTGCGGTCGAAGCCGGTGCGCGCACCCTGGTGTGCAGTCCGCGGGAGGTTCGAATGGTCCGTATGGAGCTTGGTAGCAATGTGACTCTCATCACTCCAGGCGTGCGACCGGCGGGGTCGGAAACCGGCGATCAGGCCCGAACCGCGACGCCGGAAGCTGCCCTTGTGGGGGGTTCTGACCTGGTCGTGGTGGGTCGCCCGATCACCGGTGCGCCCGACCCCGGGGTCGCCGCGAGGGCCATCGCCGCAGGTCTCAGYGCTGCCGGCAGGGCTGCTGACCTGCTGTGACGCCGATGGGACCAGGGTGTGTTCGTCCTGGTGCGGTACGAAGCGGTACGGTGGGGCCGCCGTAGACCGAAAGGGTGCGGCACGAGTGGGCCACCCCTTTCGTCCGTCAAAGCCTTCTCTTGTGCTGACAATATGTTCGCATCAGAGTGTTATGGCCAAGGCTGGACTGAGGAGTCCCTTCCTCGCTAGTTTGCGCGGCGCGATCACCGAATTGAGGAGGCGTACCCGTGCCCCTGCCGCCCCTAACGCCCGAGCAGAGGGCCGCCGCCCTCGAGAAAGCAGCGTTGGCTCGTAAGCAGCGTGCGGAACTCAAGGAGCGGTTGAAGAAGGCGGAGACCACGCTGGCCGCCGTCCTGGAACAGGCCGAGGCTGATGAGGTCGTCGGCAAGATGAAGGTTTCGGCTGTTCTTGAGTCGCTTCCCGGAGTGGGGCGCGTACGCGCCCAGAAGATCCGGGAACGGCTCGGGATCAGTCCGACCCGCCGACTGCGAGGACTCGGCGCCAAGCAGCGTGCCGCACTCCTCGAGGAGTTCGGCATGGCCTGATCCGGTGGAGTGGGAAAACCACTCCGCCAGCCCGGATCATGGTTACGGCGGGTAGCGGCGTTGACGGGAGGGTGGCGTCACTCACATTCTTCCGGCGATGTTRCCCTTCCTTCCGGTCGGATCGGGGGGCGGCATTTCTTTAACCTCCCCCGATCCGGCCGTCCCCGGGAAACCAGTCCCGTCCTCGTGTCCTCTGGGGACTGATGACCGGGTGCGCGCCGACTGACTGAGAGGTCCTATCGTGGTGCCCATGGGTCTTACAGTGCTGTCCGGGCCGTCCGGAGTCGGGAAGGACACCGTCGTCGCGGCAGTCCGGGAACGTCACCCCGAGGTCTGGGTCTCGGTCAGCGCCACCACGCGGCCACCGCGTCCGGGTGAGACTGACGGTGTCGAGTACCACTTCGTCGACGCCGAGGAGTTCGCCCGGATGGTCAAGGCCGGGGAGTTCGTCGAGCACGCGATGTTTGCCGGACACGCCTACGGCACCCCCCGCCGTCCGCTTCTCGAAAGGCTCGCCGCGGGTGTGCCCTGCCTGCTGGAGATCGAGCTGCTGGGCGCCCGGCAGGTGCGCTCGGCGATGCCACAGGCCCGTTTCGTCTTCCTCGCCCCGCCCACCTTCGACGAGCTCGTCCGTCGGCTGACCGGTCGGGGGACCGAGTCACCCGAGGTCATCGCCCGCAGGCTGGACCGGGCGCGCATCGAACTCGCGGCCGAGACGGAGTTCGACGACGTGATCGTGAACGACGACGTGCGGTCCGCGGYAGCCCGCTTGGTAGCATTGATGATCGGCTCGTAGGTCCGGCCCACCGGTCGCCCGCGCAGCCGGCATCTCCGTACAGCCCACATGCCGTACAGCCTCCTCCGCGCAGCCCGCCCTGCCCCCGCGTAGCCTGCGCTCCGCACTGTCCGGACGGCGCAGCCGCCTTGGACGTCCCATTCCGGAAGGACATCGTGGCCGGTACCGCCGCCCATCCCGAAGGCATCACCAACCCCCCCATCGACGAGCTCCTCGAGGCGACCGACTCGAAGTACAGCCTGGTCATCTACGCGGCGAAGCGAGCTCGTCAGATCAACGCCTACTACTCGCAGCTCGGCGAGGGTCTGCTGGAGTACGTCGGCCCGCTGGTCGAGACGACCAACGCGCAGGAGAAGCCGCTGTCGATCGCGTTGCGTGAGATCAACGCCGGCCTGCTCACCCACGAGACCGTCGCCGACAGCCTCCCGCCGGTCTCCTGATGTAGGACGATGACCGAGATGCCCGATGCGGAGCGCTCCGGCACCGGGTTGTCCGACCCTCGGCGTCCCCGGGTCGTGCTCGGTGTGGCGGGCGGCATCGCCGCCTACAAGGCGGTGGAGGTGCTCCGCCGGTTCACCGAGTCCGGCCACGAGGTCCGGGTGGTGCCCACGCCGTCGGCGCTGCGGTTCGTCGGCGCGACGACTTGGGCTGCGCTGTCGGGAAACCCGGTCACCACGGACGTGTGGGACGATGCGGACGAGGTCGCCCATGTCCGGATCGGCCGCGAGGCCGACCTCGTCCTCGTCGCGCCAGCCACCGCGGACCTGATGGCCCGCGCGGCCGCCGGGCGCGCCGACGACCTGCTCACCGGCACCCTGCTGACGGCGACCTGCCCGGTCGTCTACGCGCCGGCGATGCACACCGAGATGTGGCAGCACCCGGCCACCCGGGCGAACGTGGCGACCCTGCGGGCGCGGGGAGCGGTGGTGGTTGAGCCGGCGGTGGGCCGGCTGACCGGCGCCGACTCGGGTCCGGGTCGCCTGCCAGAGCCAGCGGAGATCGCCGCGCTCGGCATGGCGGTGCTGGCCCGGGGTGCGGCCGGGGTGCGGCCCGATCTTGCCGGCCGGCATGTCCTGGTCACGGCCGGCGGCACCCGGGAGTACCTCGACCCCGTCCGGTTCCTCGGCAACGCCTCGAGCGGCCGTCAGGGGTACGCCGTGGCCAGGGCTGCCGTGGTGCGGGGAGCCTCCGTCACGGTGGTGGCGGCGAACGTCGCGCTGCCCGAGGTCGCCGGCGCCCGCACGATCCCGGTCACCTCCGCGGCGCAGCTGCGCGATCGGGTCCACGAGGTCGCGCCCTCGGCGGACGTGGTCGTCATGGCGGCCGCGGTCGCTGACTTCCGCCCCRGGGCGCCGCAGGCCTACAAGATCAAGAAGGAGTCCGCGGCCCCGGGCTCCATCCCGCTCGTGGCGAATCCCGACGTGTTGGCCGAGCTGCTGGCGAACCGCCGGCCCCGTCAGGTCCTCGTCGGTTTCGCGGCCGAGACCGGCGGTCCCGGCGGTGGGGTACTCGACCACGCCCGGGCCAAACTGGCGCGCAAGCCGGTCGACCTGCTCGTGGTCAACGAGGTCGGCGCCGGCCTCGGATTCGAGGTGGAACACAACGCCGCCGTGGTACTGGACCCCCGCGGTGGCGAGACGGCGATCGAGCACACGAGCAAGGACCTCCTCGCGCATCGGATCCTCGACCTCGTGGTCGGCCTCACGGCCGATCGGACCGATGGAACGCCCGCGGAGGCGCTACGTGTACCCCTCGCGGCACCTCGGTAAGCTTCGTCGGAATCAGCCGGATCACCCAGGGGGTTAGTCCAGTGGCGACGCGCCTGTTCACGTCCGAGTCCGTCACCGAGGGGCATCCGGACAAGATCGCCGATCAGATCAGCGACTCGATTCTCGATGCCATGATCAAGGATGACCCGAAGAGCCGGGTCGCCGTGGAGACGCTCATCACGACGGGTCAGGTCCACGTCGCCGGCGAGGTCACCACGAAGACCTACGTCGACATCGCCTCCGTCGTCCGCGAGCGCATCCTGGAGATCGGTTACGACTCCTCCAAGAAGGGCTTCGACGGCGCGTCCTGYGGCGTCAGCGTGTCGATCGGCGCGCAGTCCCCGGACATCGCCCAGGGCGTCGACACGGCGCACGAGACTCGCGTCGAGGGTTCCGCCGACGACGAGTTCGACCGGCAGGGCGCCGGCGACCAGGGCCTGATGTTCGGGTTCGCCTGCGACGAGACCCCCGAGCTCATGCCGCTGCCGATCGCGCTGGCGCACCGCCTCGCCAGGCGGCTGTCCGCGGTCCGCAAGGAGGGCCAGATCGGCTACCTGCGCCCGGACGGCAAGACCCAGGTGACCATCGAGTACGTCGACGGGAAGCCGGCCCGGCTCGACACGGTCGTCGTCTCCTCGCAGCACGCCGCCGACATCGACCTGGACACCCTGCTCGCGCCGGACATCGCCGAGTACGTCGTCGAGCCGGAGCTGGCCCTGCTCGAGATCGCCACCGAGGGTCGCCGGCTGCTGGTCAACCCGACCGGCCGGTTCGAGATCGGCGGCCCGATGGGTGACGCCGGCCTGACCGGCCGTAAGATCATCGTCGACACCTACGGCGGTTACGCCCGCCACGGCGGTGGTGCCTTCTCCGGCAAGGACCCATCCAAGGTCGACCGCTCCGCCGCGTACGCGATGCGCTGGGTCGCCAAGAACGTCGTCGCCGCGGGTCTCGCCAGCCGCTGCGAGGTCCAGGTGGCGTACGCGATCGGCAAGGCGCAGCCGGTCGGCCTGTTCGTGGAGACCTTCGGCACCGGAACCGTCCCGGACATCCAGATCCAGGACGCGGTGACGAGCGTGTTCGACCTCCGTCCCGCCGCGATCATCCGGGATCTGGACCTGCTGCGGCCGGTCTACGCCCAGACGGCCGCCTACGGCCACTTCGGTCGCCCCGAGCTCGATTTCACCTGGGAGTCCACCGCACGCGCCGAGGCTCTCCAGCGCGCCGTCAAGGGCTGACCCGACGCTCCTCCCTCGGCCCCCGTGGGATCTCCCCGGCCCCTCCCGGGGCCCCTGTCCCGCCGGTCGCTGTTCCGGCGAGGGAACGGGGATGGAGGATGTCGTAGGCGGCTGGTACGAATGCCGTCATGACCGAGCACCCCGGCACCCTCCCCGGCCTCAGCCCGTCAGAGGTCGGCCGGGCAGAGGTCGGCCGGGCAGCGGCCGGCCGGGCAGCGGCCGGGCCGGGGGGTGCCCGGTCGGGGGTTTCGCGCTCCGCGGGTTCCGGTTCGCCGCGGCCGCTCGCCGCGCGGCTGCCGGTGGCGCGGGTTGCCGTCGACACTGCGCTCGCCCATCTCGACCGTCCCTTCGACTACCTCGTGCCGGCGGACCTGGCTGACCTGGCGGTGCCGGGATCCCGGGTCCGGGTCCGGTTCGCGGGCCGGCTGGTCGACGGGTTCGTGCTGGAGCGTCGCGAGAGTTCCGACCATTCCGGTCAGCTCGCGCCGCTGGCCCGGTCGATCTCGCCGGAGCCTGTGCTGTCCGAGCCCGTCGCGAAACTCGCCCGCGCGGTTGCCGATCGTTACGCCGGCACGCTGGCCGACGTCCTCCGGCTCGCCGTGYCTCCCCGCCACGGCCGGGCGGAGGCCGCCTCACCGAGGCCCGAGGTCGTTTCGCCGGGGCCTGCGGCTGTCTCACCGGGGCTTGAGGCCGTGCCGCCGGAACCCGGCGAGTGGGGCCGCTATCCCACGGGGCCGTCGCTGCTCACCGCCCTGGCGGCGGGCAGGTCACCAAGGGCGGTCTGGTGGGCCCCGCCCGGCCCCGCCTGGCCGGAGATGATCGCCGCCGCGGCCGCCGCCACGGCGGTGTCCGGTCGCGGCGTACTCGTCGTCGTACCCGATCATCGTGATGTCGACCGGGTCGAGGCGGCGATGGTCGCCGCGGTCGGTCGGGAGACCACCGTCGCACTGCGGGCCGATCTCGGCCCGGCCCGGCGATATCGCGCGTTCCTCGCGGTCAGCCGCGGACAGGCGCGGGCGGTGGTGGGTACCCGCGCGGCGATGTTCGCGCCCGTGGCCGAGCTTGGCCTGGTGGTGGTGTGGGATGACGGTGACGACCTGCATGCCGAGCCGTTGGCCCCGTACCCGCACGCCCGAGACGTCGCCGTCCTGCGCTCCCGGCTCCAGGGGTGCGCGCTCGTGATCGGCGGGTTCTGCCCGTCGACGGATGCCGAGGCGCTGGTGCGCACGGGGTGGGCGCACCCGGTGGTGCCGCCCCGGGAGCAGGTGCGCGCGCTGGCTCCCCGGGTCGAGGCCACCGGCTCCGACCTCGAACACGCCCGTGACCCCGCCGCCCGGGCGGCGAGGCTGCCCTCCCTCGCGGTGCGGACCGCCCGGGATGCGCTGGCGGCCGGTCTGCCGGTACTGGTCCAGGTGCCGAGGAGGGGATACCAGCCGTCACTGGCCTGCGCGGACTGCCGACGGCCCGCCCGGTGCCCGCACTGTCAGGGGCCGCTGGGCCGGGCGGCGGGCGGCGGTGCGCTCTCCTGCCGGTGGTGCGGCCGTCCGGTCGCCGCGGCGGTCTGGCACTGCCCGTCCTGTTCGGGCCCGCGGCTGCGCGCCTCGGTAACGGGAGATCGTCGCACGGCGGAGGAACTGGGGCGGGCCTTTCCGGGCGTTCCGGTCCGCACCTCCGGCCGGGGCGGGGTGCTCGCCACCGTGCCCGCAGAACCGGCCCTTGTCATCTCGACCCCGGGGGCGGAGCCCGTGGCGGACGGCGGCTACGGGGCGGTGCTGCTCCTCGACGGCTGGGCTCTGCTGGGCCGTCCCGACCTGCGCGCGGGGGAGGAGACTCTGCGCCGGTGGACCGCCGCCGCCGCGCTCGCCCGGCCCGCCGCTCGCGGGGGGCGGGTCATCGTCGCGGCCGATGCCGGACTAGGGCCGGTCCAGGCGCTCGTCCGTTGGGATCCCGGCACGTTCGTTGCCCGGGAAGCCGACGAGCGGGCGGAGCTGGGGTTCCCGCCGGCGACCCGGATGGCGTCCGTAGCGGGCACCGCCGCGGCGGTCGCGGAGCTGCTGGCCGCCGTCGAGCTTCCCGACGGCGCCGATGTGCTCGGGCCGGTACCGCTGCCCCCCGCACCGTCCGCGCGGGCCGTTCCCGACGGCGCGAACCAGGGCGATTCGTCTGCCGTGGGTGCCGGGCGGCGCGGCCCCGACGGCGCCACCTCCGGCCCCGAGGAGATCGAACGGGTCCTGATCCGGGTCCGGCGCGAGCGCGGTGCGGCCCTCGCGGCCTCGCTGCGATCCGCTCGCGGCGTCCTCGCGACCCGGCGAACCACCGGCCGGTTACGGATCCAGCTCGATCCCCTGATCCTCGGGTAGCGCCGGCATGGTCTGGTTCGCACCGCATGGCGTGGCCCCGCATACCACGGCCCGGGTACGCGTCATGGATCATGATCTTCGGCCGCGGGCCCGGTCCGGACCGCAGCCGTCCGCCACCTCCGAGCGTCGGCGGGGTACGGTYGTCGGCGGCGACAGGCCTGTGGACGTCAGCCCATACTCCCCGGCCGGAGAACGGCGGGATGCTCCCGGCCCGGTCGGACACCTCGGATCGATGACCCCCGGAGACGGTCACGGCGTCGGCAATGACGTCGCGACGGATCGGTGCTTCGCGTATGCGTCTTGTTTTCGCCGGTACCCCGGCGGTGGCTCTGCCCAGCCTGCGGGCGTTGATCGACAGCCCGCGCCATGACGTGGTCGCGGTTGTCACCCGGCCCGATCGGCCCTCCGGGCGGGGGCGGAAGGTGAAGCCGCCCCCCGTCCACGTCCTGGCCGACGAGGCCGGCATCCCGGTGCTCAGCCCGGACCGGCCCCGGGACCCGGAGTTCCTGGCCACGCTCGCTGGCCTCGCGCCCGACTGCTGCCCGGTGGTGGCCTACGGCGCGTTGCTACCGCCCGCGGCGCTCGCCATTCCCCGCCACGGTTGGGTGAACCTGCACTTCTCCCTGCTGCCGGCCTACCGCGGGGCGGCTCCGGTGCAGCGCACCCTGCTCGCCGGGGACGACCTGACCGGCGCGAGCGTCTTCCAGATCGAACCGGCGATGGACTCCGGTCCGGTCTACGGTGTCCTCACCGAGCGGGTTCGGCCGACGGACACCTCCGGTGACCTGCTGGACCGGCTCGCCGAGGCCGGCGCCGGGCTGCTGGTCGCGGTGATGGACGGCATCGCCGACGGGACGGTGCGGCCCGTGGCCCAGCCCGCCGAGGGGATCTCCTTCGCGCCGAAGCTGACCGCCGAGGAGGCCCGGATCGACTGGACGAAGCCGGCGATCGCGGTGGATCGGCTGGCGAGGGCCGCCACTCCCGCGCCGGGAGCCTGGACGACGTTTCGCGACCGGCGGCTCAAGATCGGTCCGGTGCGCCTCGGTGCGGTGTCCGGTCGGCCGGCCGGGCCGGTAGCGCTGCCCGCCGGGCTGCCGGCGGGGGGGCTGCCGGCGGGGCAGATCATGGTGCTCCCCGGCGGGGACGTGGCGGTCGGCACGGGCACGAGCCCGGTGCTCCTCGGTGAGGTGCGTCCCGAGGGGCGAGGCCCGATGGCGGCCGCGGCCTGGGCCCGCGGGGTCCGGATCGCCAAGGGGGAGACCCTCGGCGCGATCGGCGCGATGCCGGTCAGTGGAGGAACGTCGTGAGATCGGCCGGTTCGCCGGGCACCCGTGGGCCCCGGCCAGCGTCAAGCGTCGACCGGCCGCGGTTGCTGGCCTGGGAGGTGCTGCGGGCGGTGGACGAGCGCGGCTCCTACGCCAACCTGCTGCTGCCGTCCCTGTTGGCGGGCAGCGGGCTGTCCGCCCGGGACCGCGGGTTCGTCACGGAGCTCGCCTACGGCTCCCTGCGTGCGCAGGGCACCCTCGACGGGGTGCTCGACACGGCGACGAGTCGACCCGTCCACACCATCGACCCGCCGGTGCGCGACGCGCTGCGCCTGGGCGCCTACCAGCTGCTGCGGACCAGGGTCCCGGCCCACGCGGCCGTGGCCAGCACCGTCGAGCTGGTCCGCACGACGAGTGGCGAGCGCCCGGTCCGCTTCGCGAACGCCGTGCTGCGTCGGGTGGCCGCCCGGGTGGCCGAGACCGGCGGCGATCTCGCCACGATGCTGTCCGCACCGCGGTTCGACGTCGACCCTGTCGGTCACCTGGCGGTCGTGACGACGCATCCCCGCTGGATCGTCGAGGTCGTCGCGGAGGCCCTGGCCGGCGACCTCACGGCGACCCGCGCCGCGCTGGAGGCAGACGACGTCCGACCCGCGGTACACCTGGTCGCCCGTCCGGGCCGGGTCGACCGTGACCGGCTGCTCGCCGAGGCCGCGCAGGCAGGTCTGACCGCCCGAGTCGGCCCCTACTCGCCGTATGCGGTACGCCTCGACGGCGGGGACCCGGCGGGGTTGCCCGCCGTGGCCGCGGGCGCGGCCGCCGTGCAGGACGAGGGCAGCCAGCTCGTCACCCTGGCCCTGGCCCGCGCGGCGACGGTGGGCCGTGACCTCGGGCTGACCGTCGACCTGTGCGCGGGCCCCGGCGGGAAGGCGGCCCTGCTCGCCGCGCTGCTCGGCGGCTCCGCCCCATCGGACGGGCCGGGTCTGCCGGACAGGCCGGGTCCACCGGACAGGCCGGCCCTGATCGCGGTCGAGCCCCGGGCGACCCGGGCGGCCATGGTGGCCCGGTCCCTGGGCGACGCGGCGCGGGCCTGGACGGTGCGCGCCGACGGCCGGGCGGTGCCGCTGCGGCCCGATGGAGCCGACCGGGTGCTGGTCGACGTCCCCTGCACCGGCCTCGGAGCACTGCGGCGCCGGCCGGAGGCCCGGTGGCGGCGGACCTCGGCCGATGTGGCCGCGCTCGTCCCGCTCCAGCGTGCGCTGCTCGTCGCCGCGCTCGACCTGGTCCGCCCGGGCGGGGTGGTGGCGTACGCGACCTGTTCCCCGCACCCGGCCGAGACCGTCGAGGTGGTGCGTGGCGTGGCCGGACAACGCGCCGACACCTCCATCCTCGATGCCCGCCTGACCCTGCCGGAGGTCGACCGGCTCGGTGACGGCCCGTTCGTCCAGCTCTGGCCGCATCTCCATGGCACGGATGCGATGTTCGTCGCCCTGCTGCGCCGGGTCGACAGCTGAGGCGTCGGACCCGGGAGCCGATACCCTCGCGAAATGGCCACCGCGCAGATCTACCCCAGCCTGCTCGCCGCCGACTTCGGCCGGATCGCCGACGCGGCCCTGGCGGTCGAGGGGCAGGCCGACTGGCTGCACGTCGACGTGATGGACTACCACTTCGTCCCGAACCTGGCGTTCGCGCCGGACACGGTGACGGCCCTGCGCGCGGYGACGGATACTCCGCTTGACTGCCATCTCATGATCGACGATCCCGACCGCTGGGCGGCCGGGTACGCCGAGCGCGGCGCGGCGAACGTCACCATTCACGCCGAGGCCGTGTCCGACCTGCCCCGCACCACCAGGGCGATCCGGGCGGCCGGGGCCCGCACCGGCCTCGCTGTGAAGCCGAACACCCCGGTCGAGCACTATCTCGACGACCTGCACCGGTTCGACCTGCTGCTGCTGATGACCATCGAGCCGGGTTTCGGCGGTCAGACGTTCATGACCGAGGTGTTGCCGAAGATCGAGGCCGCCCGGCGCCTGCTCGACGCCCGTGGGCTGGACCTGTGGCTGCAGATCGACGGCGGGGTCAACGCCGGGACGATCGAGCGGGCCGCGGTGGCGGGTGTGGACGTGTTCGTCGCCGGCACGGCCGTCTTCGGGGCGGCCGATCCGGGCCAGGCCGTCGAGCGGCTGCGTGAGCAGGCGCTGCGGGCGGCGCCCCGGCTGTCCCCGCCCGCGCCACGCTCGGCGGTCGGGCCGGYGTGACCGCGTCCGGTGGCTTCACCGGCGTCCGGCGGCTTCATATGCCAGACTTGAGGCAGTACAACC
The DNA here is from genome assembly GCF_002099325.1 of Frankia sp. KB5. Classification (NCBI taxonomy): domain Bacteria; kingdom Bacillati; phylum Actinomycetota; class Actinomycetes; order Frankiales; family Frankiaceae; genus Frankia; species Frankia sp. KB5. Next base: position 35,137 of record NZ_MRUJ01000082.1, read on the forward strand.
AGCAGCACGCGCGCTCCGGGGTCGGTGAAATTCCGAACCGGCGGTGACAGTCCGCGACCCGTCCGCAGGTACTGGGACGGCTGACCCGGTGGAATTCCGGGACCGACGGTGAAAGTCCGGATGGGAGGACGCGCGCGGGCCGAGTGCCCGCGGTGGTCGTTGACCGCTCGCGGGCGCGTGTCGGCGTGAGCGTGCCGGCGTGGTCCCGCGTGGTTTTTCCTCGCCCAGGGTGCGGGTGCCCGGGAGCGAGGGGCACGGGTCGGATGTTTACCGGCATCGTTGAAGAACTTGGCGTGGTGACCGCGGTGGATGCGCGGTCGGAGTCGGCGGCACTCACCATCGCCTGTCAGACGGTTCTGGGTGATGTGAGTCACGRCGCGTCCATCGCCGTCAACGGTGTCTGTCTCACGGTGACTTCCTTCGCCCGCCCGGGGCTCGACGGGGGCGCCGAGACCGGTACGGCCGGCGGCCCACCCGGCCCACCCGGCCCACCCGGCACAACGGACGGCCCGTCGGCGTTCACTGCTGACGTGATGCGAGAGACGCTGGTGCGTTCCTCTCTTGGGAAGCTCGCCGTCGGTGACCGGGTGAATCTCGAACGTCCCGTCCGGCTGGCGGACCGGCTGGGAGGCCACCTGGTCCAGGGGCACGTCGACGGCGTCGGCACGGTCCTCGACCGGCAGCCCGGTGAGGGCTGGGAGTTCGTGCGCGTCGCGCTCCCCGAGGGGCTCGACCGCTACCTCGTGGCGAAGGGCTCGGTGACGGTGGACGGGGTGAGCCTGACCGTCGTCGACATCTCGCCGGCCGGTGGCGACTCACCGGCCACCTTCACGGTCAGCCTGATCCCCACCACGCTCGAACTGACCACGCTGGGTCGCCGTGCGCCGGGTTCCCTGGTCAACATCGAGGTCGACGTGCTGGCCAAGTAYGTCGAGAAGCTGCATGCCGGCCCCATCGAACCGAACGGACGACACCGATGACGACATCCGCGGCCGGCGCCTCCTCGACGGCCACCCTTCCCGCCGGTGCCCTTCCCGCCGGCTACGCCGACGTGCGGTTCGCCGCCATCGAGGACGCGCTCGCCGAGATCGCCGCCGGCCGCCCGCTCGTCGTCGTCGACGACGCCGACCGGGAGAACGAGGGTGATCTGATCTTCGCGGCGGAGGCCGCGACACCCGAGCTGGTCGCGTTCATGACGCGGTACACCTCCGGTGTGATCTGCGTGCCGATGGACGCCGCCGACACCGACCGGCTCGAACTGGACCAGATGGTCCCGCACAACACGGAGCGGATGGGCACCGCGTTCACCATCACCGTGGACGCCCGCGACGGCGTCTCCACCGGGATCTCCGCCGCCGACCGGGCCCGCACCATCCGGTTGCTGGCCGACCCGCGGACCACGCCCGGCGACCTGAGCCGGCCGGGCCACATCTTCCCGCTGCGGGCCAAGGACGGCGGGGTGCTGCGCCGCCCCGGCCACACCGAGGCCGCGGTCGACCTGGCCCGGCTCGCCGGGCTGCGGCCGGCCGGTGCGATCTGCGAGATCGTGAACGACGACGGGACGATGGCCCGGCTTCCCCGGCTCGCCGAGTTCGCCCGCGAGCACGGGCTGCTGCTGATCTCCATCGCCGATCTCATCGCTTACCGTCGGCGGACCGAGAAGCAGGTGGTGCGGGTCGCGGAGGCGTCGCTTCCGACGCGTTACGGGGCGTTCCGGGCGGTCGGGTTCCGCAACATCCTCGACGGCGTCGAACACATCGCGCTGATCCGCGGCGAGCTCGGTGACGGCGCGGACGTGCTGGTCCGGGTGCACAGCGAATGCCTCACCGGGGACGTCTTCGGCTCCCGGCGCTGCGACTGCGGAACCCAGCTCGACGCGGCACTGCGCATAATCGCGACCGAGGGACGCGGAGTGGTGCTCTACATGCGGGGCCACGAGGGCCGGGGCATCGGCCTGATGCACAAGCTGCGGGCCTACCAGCTGCAGGACGCCGGCCACGACACCGTCGACGCCAACCTCGCGCTGGGTCTGCCGGCCGACGCCCGTGACTACGGCACCGGGGCCCAGATCCTGGTCGACCTCGGCGTGCGCGGCATCCGGCTGCTGTCCAACAATCCGACGAAGCGGGCCGGGCTGGAGGGCTACGGCCTGCGCATCGTCGAACTCATCGGGATGCCGGTCACCCAGACGCCGGAGAACCTGCGCTACCTGACCACCAAGCGGGACCGGATGGGGACACGTCATTCCCGGTCTGCCCAGCATTCCCGGTCTGCCCAGCATTCCCGGTCCGCCCGGCCTTCCGGGTCCACCCGGCCTTCCGGGTCCACCCGGCCTGTCCGATCTGCCTAGGGCCGTGGGCGAGGACGAGCCGGCCGGCTCGCGCTGGATCCCGGGGGCGCCGAGGGCGCCGAGGGTACCCGTCACCTCCGKCTGCACGGCCGTCGCGGGCCCGGGTACGTCCGCCGGGGTCGACTGTGCCGAGGGGGAGGGTCTGTGAGCGGCCTCGGGGCTCCCGCGGAGGTGCTTCCGCCCGTCGCGGGCATGCGGTTGGCGGTGGTCGCCACCCGGTGGCACGCCGAGATCACCGATGCGCTGCTCGCTGGCGCGCTGCGCGCCGCGAAGGACGCGGGCCTCGCGGCGGCACCCGCCGTCGTGCGGGTCTCCGGTGCGGTCGAGCTTCCCGTGATCGCCGCCGCGTTGGCTGCGCGGCATGACGCCGTCGTCGCCCTCGGTGTCGTCATCCGGGGCGGCACCCCCCACTTCGACTACGTCTGTCAGTTCGTCACCGCGGGGCTCGCCCGCGTCACCCTCGACGCCCGCGTCCCCGTCGGCTTCGGCGTGCTCACCTGCGACACCGTCGAGCAGGCCCGGGACCGCGCCGGGCTGCCCGGGTCCAGCGAGGACAAGGGCCGGGAGGCGACCCTGGCCGCGCTGGACACCGCCGCGGTGCTGCGCGATCTGGAACTCGCCGGCTGAGCTCCCACGCCGTCACCGACCGAAACGTTCCGCATCAGGAGTTCACACACACGGTGCGAGGCCGATCCGTCCGCGTGACATGCTCTCGGTATGGTGTTGCCGTCACATGGCGATTCGAAGTGGATCGGGTGTGCCGGTCGTGTGTTCGCTGCTCGTGGCTCTGATTCCGGCTGTCCCGATCAGTCCGGTGCTCTTGTCGGGACGGCCGGTTACACGAGACTGTGGTCTCACGTCGTATCGGTGCCCTTGCGCTCTGGCGTCATACTTCGCGGTGGGATCGGCGGAGGTCCCGTCGGCCGGCACACATGGGGGCGGGGGTGGCGCGGATGGTAAGTCACGGTGGGAGTTGGAACGGTGACGAGGCGTCGGCGTCGACCGGCCCGGTCGGGGGGAATCCGGAGGCCGGGGAACGGGTCGCGGCCGGCCCCGGCCGGCGGGATCCCGACGCGACCGAACCGGGTGGTGGCGGGGACGCGCGCCCCATCTCGCTGCTTGGCCTACGACTGACCGAGCCTCAGGCGCCCCATAACGCGCTGGTTACCCGTCGTCCCGCCCGATCACGTCCGGGCGGGACCCGTTCGGAGCCCGCTACCGGTCGGACAGGGGGCCCCTCCGGGGGGCGCGGGAGCACGGCAGCCCCGCCGCCCACCCCCGTGCCACCGGCCCCGCCGCCCGCGCCACTGCTCCCGCCGCCCGCGCCACTGCTCCCGCCGGGCCGGAGCGCCCCCCCCGTGGGCCTTCCATTGACCGCGCCGCCCGGCCCGAGCTCCGCCTGGCCCGGTGCCTCGCTCACCGTGTCCGGCGGAGCGGGGTGGACGCCCGACCTCGCCGCCGCGACGTCGGCGGCCGGGCCGCCGGACCCGGACCCGACCGGTCCGGATCCGTACCCGGTGGACCCGTACCCGACGCCACCGGATCCACCGCCCGGTGCGCCGCCGCCCCCGGCGGTTTCCCCACCGCTCCCGGCCGTCCCGCCGCCCGGGGAGACCTGGGAGAACATCGCGGTGCTGGTCCCCGCGGCCGGGCAGCCGGTGAACCTCCCGGATGGAACGCCGGTCGTCCCCGTTTCCCGGGCCGCCACCGCGCCGCCCCCCGACGGCTCGCCCGGTGCCGGGCCCGTATCCGGGCGGCTTCCCCCGTCCGCGGCGGCTGACCCGGGTTGGCCGGTGCCGGAGGCGTGGCCCGACGCCGACTCCTTGGGCGGACCCACGGTCGGCCGACAGGCGGTCGAAACGCCTGGTCTGGAGCCAGCCTGGTCCATCCCGGTCCCCGCGAACCTGCCGGCGCGGCGGTCCGGCTTGGCCCCTTCCCTGCCCGTCCGGGCGGCGGTGGCCGCGGTGACGCCGTCCGGTGGTCGGGCGGTGGTCCCGGCCGTCGCGGGAACGGGCGGTTCGTCGGTCGCGCGGGCGCGGGCCGGTGGGCGGCGGGTGCTGGTTGGGGGATTCGGTGGCGGAGGCGGCCGGACGACGGTCGCCGCGGGTCTGGGACTGGCGATCGCGGAGCACCACGGTCATCGGGTGATGGCCGTGGACGCATCCCCGGACCAGTCCGGGCTGCTTGCGCACCGGGTCGGCCTCATGTCACCGGGCGTGGGGTTGCGGGAGCTGGCCACGGCGCGGCCACCGGTGTCCTCGTTGGAGGACGTGCGCCGGTTTGTCGCCTCCGACGGCTCCGGTGGCCTGGAGGTGCTGGCCGGACTGCGTGATCTTACCGGGCCGGGGTTGCTTCCCGAGGAGCTGGCGTGGGCACTCGACCTGCTCGGACACTGGTATCCGGTCGTCGTCGCGGACGCCCCACCGGGGTGGAGCCAGCCGGTGCCGGCCACCCTGCTGGCGCGGGCGGACCTCGTCGTGTTGACGATCCGGGCCGGCGAGACGGAGATCGCCGGTGCGGACGACGCGTTGAGCGCGTTGACCGCGGCCGGTCGGCCAGATCTCGCTGCCACCGTCATCGTGGCCGTCGTCGAGACGTATCCCTCCCGGTTGAGCCGCGGGGCGCGGCTGCGTCTCGAACATCTCGAGGACCGGGCCTACATGACGGTGCCGGTGCCGTTCGACGCGGCGCTCGCCGACAGCCGTCCGATCAGCTGGTACCGCCTGCGTCGCCGGACCAGGTTTGCCTTCCAGCGTCTCGCCGGGGCGGTCGCCACCGCCCCGCTTCCCGGGTCGCAACCGGCCACCGTGCTGGCCCGGCCCGCCATCGCAGCCCCCGGTCGGGGCCCTCAACCATGGCCCGGGCCCGTCCGGGCCATGGTGAACGCCACGGACCCGATCCGGTACCGGCCCGCCGCGCCGCCTGGGCCCTAGGCTGGCGAGAATGGCACGCGATCTGCTGACTCCGTCTGGTCAGGGCGATGACGGCCGCGCCGACGAGTCGCTCACCCGAGCGCTCGCCGCCAACCCGGTCGACCCCGCCGTTCTGACCGCCGCGCTGCGCCAGGCCCGGGTCTTCGTCGGAGTCGAGGCTCGGCTCACCGCCGCCGACGCCGTCACCGGTGCGGACAAGACCAGCGAGATGGCGCTGACGACCCTGCGCACCCCGTCCGGCGCGACCGCGCTACCGATCTTCTCCAGCGTCAGCGCGCTCACCGCCTGGCGCTCCTCGGCCCGGCCGGTTCCGGTCGCCGCGGTGGACGCCTGCACGGAGGCGGTCCGGCTGGGGCTCGGAGCGGTGGTGATCGACGTGGCCGGTCCGCGCTCGGCCAGTCTGGACGTCGGCCCGGGCGGTCCCGCGCCGGTGCCCGGCGGATCCGGCTCCGACGCGCCGTCCGGAACCCTCGACACGCCGCGCGTGACCGAAGCCGCGGACCTCGACAAGCTGAGGGTGACCGCCCTGCGCCGTCCGTCCGATCCGGATGGTCCGTTATCCCGGCGGCGGGTTCGGGAGGCGTTGCGGACCGTGACTGAGCGGGTCGAGGTGTGGCCGGCGGAACTGCTCCTCCCGGGTGCCGGCGCCCCACGCCCGGTGCTCGCCGTCGCGGTACGTCAGGGCGGAGATGCGGACRCGCGGTCCGGGGAGTTGCTTGCCCGGCGGTTGTCCCGGCTGCTCGCCACCGATCCGGCCCCGGCCCCGGCGCAGGCGCGGGAGCAGGAGCGGGCCTCGGGCCCGGCCGTGCTGCTCGTGAGCGCGCGGGAGGCCGAGGCGGTGCGCCGCCATCTGGGGCGGGGCCTGCGCCCGACGCGCCGATGGCCGGTGCGGTTCGCGAGGTGAGCGCAGCCGGCCCTTTCGGAGCGCCCGGACGATGATGTGATCGTCGTGTCGCCCGGTCTGGTGCTACGCTGGGCCGCAGACCGCCTGCCGGCTGGTTTTGTTCCGTCCGCTGGCGTTGCCGTTTCCAGGCAGCCAGGGCACGGCGCGGAGCCTGATCGGCAGGACCAAGCGGGGGTTCGCCCTCCACCCGATGTCAGCACTGATGTCGCCACCCCGGGACGTCAGCAGGTCCTCAGGCCGGAGTTCCGGCTGGGGGCCGCGGTGGCCGGGTCGCCGGTCGGCCGAGCCGTTTCCGCGGTCGTCGGCCGGGAGCCTGGTGTACCAGGCTCGGTGCTCCGCTGCGGTGAGGTCATGCCCGCGCGTCGAGCAACGGAGGAAACACATCAGCACAGAGTCCCGTATCAACGACCGGATTCGCGTCCCCGAGGTTCGCCTCGTCGGCGCGGAGGGTGAGCAGATCGGCATCGTCTCGATCGGTGAGGCCATGYGTATGGCGCAGGAGGTCGATCTCGACCTCGTCGAGGTCGCGCCGACCGCTCGTCCCCCGGTCTGCAAGCTGATGGACTACGGAAAGTTCAAGTACGAGTCCGACCAGAAGCGTCGGGAGGCTCGGAAGAACCAGGTCCAGACCGTCATCAAGGAAATGAAGCTGCGGCCGAAGATCGATCCGCACGACTACGAGACCAAGAAGGGTCACGTCGTGCGTTTCCTGCGGGCCGGCGACAAGGTCAAGATTACGATCATGTTCCGCGGTCGGGAGCAGTCCCGGCCCGAGCTCGGCATCCGCCTGCTCCAACGGCTGTCCGCCGACGTGGCCGACCTTGGTTATGTCGAGGCTCAGCCCAAGCAGGACGGCCGGAACATGACCATGGTCATGGCCCCGCACAAGGGCTCGAAGCCGCAGCGGGTGCCGGAACCGGCCGGCCACGTCTGACTCGAGGGCGGGCAGTCCGCGCGGTGGCGCCGCCACCGGTTCCGGATCTCGCCACGCCGGTTGTTCGATCACCCACGTAACCCGTCAGGATGTCAACATGYCCAAACAGAAGTCCCACAGCGGTGCGAGCAAGCGGTTCCGGGTCACCGGCTCCGGCAAGGTGCTGCGCCAGCGGGCCAACCGCCGCCACTACCTGGAGCACAAGACCAGCCGCCTCACCCGCAGACTGGATGGCGTGGTGCCGTTGACGAAGGCGGACAACCGACGCGTCAAGCGTCTGCTCGCCCGCTGACCGTGGCCCGCTGACGACTCCGGCCCCGACTGCGGCGGGCCCGCCGGTCGCGGTCGGCCCGCCGTTGGCGGCCGACTCCGGCCCGGGCCGCCGGACGCACCCGAACGAAGGAGACAGGTGCCCTCATGGCACGCGTGAAGCGGGCGGTCAACGCCCAGAAGAAGCGCCGTACGGTCCTCGAGCAGGCCAGCGGCTACCGGGGCCAGCGCTCGCGGCTCTACCGCAAGGCCAAGGAGCAGATGCTCCACTCGATGACCTACTCCTACCGGGACCGCCGCGCGCGCAAGGGCGACTTCCGGCAGCTGTGGATCACTCGGATCAACGCGGCGGCGCGGGCGAACGGTCTGACCTACAACCGCTTCGTGCAGGGTCTGAAGCTGTCCGGCGTCGAAGTCGACCGCAAGATCCTGGCCGACCTCGCGGTCAACGACGCGGTCGCGTTCACCGCCCTGGTCGAGGTGGCACGGGCCGCGCTGGCGGCGGCGCCGGAGCCCACCGCCGCCTGAGCCCGTCGCGACGTCGGCCCGTGCCCGCCTCCCGCGTGTCCTCCACGACCGACGCCCCTTCGCCGGACGCCCCTTCGCCGGGGCCGGCGCCGATCGCCGGAGCGCGCTCCGGGCGGGTCGGCGCCGCGCGTCGCCTCAAGCGGCCCGCGGCCCGGCGCGAGCAGGGCAGGTTCCTGGTCGAGGGGGTGCAGGCGGTGGGCGCGGCATTGRCCGTCGGCGAGCTGCTTGAGGTGTTCGTCGGAGTCTCTGCGACTCCCCGGCACGAGGAGTTGCTGAGGGCGGTCCGGGTGCCGGTCCGGGTCGTGACGGACGAGGCCGTGGCGTCGCTGTCGGAGACGGTGACCCCCCAGGGCCTCGTCGCGGTCGCGGCCCTGCCCGCTCATCGGCTCGCCGACCTGCACGCCCCCCGGCTGGTCGCGGTGTGCATCGGCGCGGGCGATCCGGGTAACGCCGGCACGGTGATCCGCAGCGCGGACGCGGCCGGAGCGGACGCCGTCGTCTTCACCGGGAGCGGTGTCGACCCCTTCGGGGGCAAGTGCGTGCGCTCCTCGGCCGGCAGCCACTTTCACCTCCCGGTGATCGTGGAACCAGCCTTGGCCGGGGTGCTGGACCGGCTGCGGGCCCGGGGTTGCCGCATCGTGGCGACGTCCGGAGCCGCGGATCGCGACATTGACACCGCCGTCGCGGCCGGTGAGCTCGACGGGCCGACGGCGTGGCTGTTCGGTAACGAGGCACATGGGCTGGCTTCGGCTACTCTGGCCGCCGCGGACGCGGTTCTGCGGGTACCGGTGTACGGTCAGGCCGAGTCCCTGAATCTTGCGGTTGCGTCCGCCCTGTGCCTTTACGCGTCGGCGCGGGCGCAGAGAACGGGCAGGTCCGGTACTGACGGCACCGGAGGAGGTGGTCGACGGTGATGAACATTGTCACGTCGCCATCCGGGCAGGTGCCGCCCTCCGGCCCCGGCTGCGCGCCCGATGCCACCGATTCAGCCGTGTCGGCCGCGCAGGACGGCCCACTGCCTGCCGCCGCCTTCGACCTGCTACCGGATTCGGTGATCGTGACCGACGCCGCCGGCGTCGTCGAGGTGTTCAACCGGGCGGCGGCGAAGCTCACCGGGGTGGATGGACCGTCCGCGATCGGCCGGCATCTGACCGAGGTCCTCCCGTTGCTGGACGAGCGGGGCAACGACTGGTGGGAGTGCTCTACAGCCAGCCGGAACCTGCCGCGGGTCACCGGGCAGCCGGAGCGGCGCCTGACCTACGCGGGTCCAGTCCACGACCGTGACTTCCACGTCACGGTGCGGTTCAACCGGGTCGCCGGTCGGCTGGTGCGGGTGTCGCTGTCCCTGCGCGACACCCTCAGCCGCGAGCGGCTGGAACGCAACCGGGCGGACCTGGTCGCGACCGTGGCGCACGAGCTGCGCTCGCCGCTGACCAGTGTGAAGGGATTCACCGCGACGCTGCTCGCCAAGTGGGACCGGTTCACCGACGAGCAGAAGAAGCTCATGCTGAACACGGTCAACACCGACGCCGACCGGGTCACGCGCCTGCTCACCGAGGTGCTGGACGTCTCTCGGATCGACTCCGGACGCATCCAGGTCCGCAAGCAGATCGTCGACCTGCCCGCCCGGGTGCGTTCGGTGGTGGACGGCAAGGTGGCCTCGGGCGCGGCGGGCGCCGACCGGTTCTTCATCCGCGAGGAGGGCGAACTGCCCGAGATGTGGGTCGATCCGGACAAGATTGAACAGGTACTGCACAACCTCGTCGACAACGCCCTGCGGCATGGTGCGGGTACTGTGACGGTACTGCTGCGTGGCAGGGACAGCGGCACGGAGGTAAGCGTGGCCGACGAGGGTGAAGGCGTGTCCGAATCGAACGCCGCGCGCGTGTTCACGAAGTTCTGGCGGGGCGCCAGCCGCGGGAACGGCACCGGCCTCGGGCTCTACATCGCCAAGGCGCTGATCGAGGCGCACGGCGGCACCATCTCGGTCGGCCGGGCCCCGGGTGGCGGCGCCGAGTTCCGATTTTTTGTGCCCGCCGGTGGCCCGGTGTTCGGCTGACGCCGAGCACCGCGAACCGACCGGTGGGCGCCCCGGGCGGCCAGGCGCGCGCCGCCGCCCCAGGACCGGACACCCCAGGACCGGACGAACCCCGCCGCAGGCCGGACGACCCCGGCTTCCCGCCGGGATGACCCTGCTTTTCACCCGATGACGAGGATGAGCATCGTGCCCGCCCCTGGAGAGACTGTCGACCCGTCCCGGGTCCACGCCCTCGACCCCGATCAGCTCGACGCGGCCGTCAACGCGGCGCGGGAGTCGATCCGCGCCGCCGCCGATCTCGACGCGCTGGCAGCCGTCCGTACCGCCCACATCCAGGGTGCCTCCGCACCGCTGGTGCTGGCCCGCCGGGAGYTCGGTGCCCTGCCCCGTGCGGAGCGTGCCGACGCCGGTCGCCGGCACAACGCCGCCCGCACGGCCGTACAGGCCGCCTACGACGCCCGGCTGGCCGAACTCACCGCCGAACGCGACGCCCGGGTGCTGCGCGAGGAACGGGTCGACGTGACCCTGCCCGTCGACCGCCGCCGCCGTGGTGCCCGCCACCCGCTGACCGCCCTGTCCGACCGGCTTGCCGACGTGTTCGTGGCGATGGGCTACGAGGTCGCCGAGGGACCCGAGGTCGAACACGACTGGTTCAACTTCGAGGCCCTGAACATGGCGCCCGATCACCCGGCCCGCAGCGAGCACGACACGCTCTACGTCGCGCCGACCGGGGCGGGCCGGGTGCTGCGTACCCACACCTCCCCGGTGCAGATCCGCTCCCTGCTGAACCGCCCGCTGCCCGTGTACGTCGTGTGCCCGGGGCGGACATACCGCAACGACACCATCGATGCGACGCACTCGCCGGTCTTCGGCCAGCTCGAAGGTCTGGCCGTGGACAGGGGCATCACCATGGCGGACCTGCGCGGCACCCTGGAGGTCTTCGCCCAGGCGTTGTTCGGGGCGGGCCTGTCGACGCGGCTGCGCCCGTCGTTCTTCCCGTTCACCGAGCCGTCCGCGGAACTGGACGTGCAGTGCTTCGCCTGCCGCGGGGAGGCGGCCCGCCAGCCCTGTCGGGTCTGTTCGGACGAGGGCTGGATCGAGGCCGGCGGCTGCGGCATGGTCGACCCGCACGTCCTGCGGGCCGCGGGGGTCGACCCGACCCGGTACAGCGGTTTCGCGTTCGGGATGGGGCTGGAACGGGCCGCGATGGTCCGCCATGGCATCCGGGAGATCCGCGATTTCGTCGACGGTGACGTCCGGTTCAGCCTGCCGTTCGGAATCGAGGACTGACCCATGCTGATCGTGATGTCCTGGCTGCGGGAGTATGTGGCGGGGCTGCCGCCCACGCGGGCCGTCGCCGACGCGTTGATCCGGGCCGGTTTCGAGGTCGAGGGACTGCGTAGCGTCGGGGGCGAGTTCTCCGGCGTGGTCGTCGGGGAGATCGTCGACTTCGAGATCGTCGAGACGAAGAAGAAGGCCGTCCGCTGGTGCCAGGTCCGGGTCGCCGAGAGCGCCGGAGCCGAGGATGCCGGAGCCGAGAGCGCCGGATCCAGGGGCGAGGGCGTGCGCGGCGTCATCTGCGGGGCGCACAACTTCGCCGTCGGCGACCGGGTGGCGGTCGCGCTGCCCGGCGCCGTGYTGCCCGGCGGGTTCGAGATCACCGCGCGGAGGACCTACGGCCATGTCAGCGAGGGGATGATCTGCTCGGCCCGGGAACTGGGCCTCGGCGAGGAGTCCGACGGCATCCTGGTGCTCGCGCCGCGGGCGCCGATCGGCGCCGACGTCGCCGAGCTGCTCGATCTCGCCGACGAGGTGCTTGACATCGCGGTCACCCCGGACCGGGGCTACGGTCTGTCGGTGCGGGGGATCGCCCGGGAGGCGGCGACCGCCTTCGCGCTGCCGTTCACGGACCCGGGCGCGCCGGCGGACCCGGCAGCCGTCCCGGGGCCCGCCAGGGAGGCCTATCCGGTCGTCGTCGAGGACACCGCGGCGTGTGACCGCTACGTCGCCCGGGTGGTGACCGGGGTCGACTCGCGGGCCACCACCCCGCTGGGGTGGCAGCGGCGGCTGTCGCTGTCCGGGATGCGGTCAATCTCGGTGCCGGTCGACGTCACCAACGCCGTGCTGCTGGGCCTCGGCCAGCCGTTGCACGCCTTCGACCGGGCGAAGCTGGCCGGCGCGATCATTGTGCGCCGGGCCGTCGCCGGAGAGACGCTGCGCACCCTCGACGGGGTCGACCGCACTCTCGACCCCGAGGATCTGGTCATCGCCGACGACACCGGTCCGATCGCGCTCGCCGGGGTGATGGGCGGGGCCAGCACGGAGGTGTCCGCGACGACCACCGACATCGTCCTCGAGGCTGCGCACTTCGACCCGATCACGGTGGCCCGCACCGCCCGCCGGCACCGGCTGTCCTCGGAGGCGTCGCGGCGTTTCGAACGCGGCGTCGACCCGGCACTCGCGCCGGTCGCCGCGGCGCTGGCCGTCGACCTGCTCGCCGAGCTCGCCGCCGCCCGTCCCGAGCCCGGCGTGACCGACCTGGACCACCGCCCCGCCCCGGCGCCGGTGACCCTGCCGCTGACGGAACCGGAACGCCTCGCCGGCCGGCCCTACCCCGCCGAGGTGGTGCGGCGCCGGCTCGTCGACGTCGGCTGCGCGGTGGCTGACGGGTCGGCGACCGAGGACCTGCCCGGTGTTCTGATCGCGACGCCGCCGTCCTGGCGTCCCGACCTGACCCGGCCCGCCGATCTCGTCGAGGAGATCATGCGGCTGGAGGGGTACGACACCATCCCGGTGACCCTGCCGTCGCTGCCCGCGGGGCGCGGGCTCACCGCCGCGCAGCGGATGCACCGCGCGGTGGGCCGGGCGCTGGCCCATGCGGGGTTCGCCGAGGTGCTTACCCTGCCGTTCGTACCCGAGGACGCCGCCGACGCGCTCAGCCTGGCCGCGGCCGACCCGCGGCGTGCGGCGGTCCGGATCGCGAACCCGATCGCCGAGGACGCCGGCTACCTGCGGACGACCCTGCTACCCGGACTGATCGCGGCGGCCGTGCGCAACATCGGCCGGGGGCAGCGCGATCTCGCCCTGTTCGAGAGCGGTCTGGTGTTCCGGGAACGCGAACGGATCCCGACGGACGTCGTCACCCCGCCGGTGGATCGTCGGCCCTCCGCCGCGGAGATCGCCGCTCTGGACTCGACCCTGCCCGGCCAGCCCCGCCACGTCGCCGCGCTCCTCACCGGGCGCCGTGAGCCAGGTGGCTGGTCCACGCCGGCCCGGGACGCGGACTGGGCGGACGCGGTGGACGCCGCGCACGTGGTCGCCGAGGCGGTGGGCGTGACCCTCACGGTCAGAGCCGGCAATGTCATGCCCTGGCACCCGGGCCGCCTCGCGGAGCTCTCGATCGACGGCCGGGTCGTGGGCCACGCGGGTGAGCTGCACCCCCGGGTGCTCAGCGACGTCGGGCTTCCGCCTCGGGCCGGCGCGATGGAACTGGACCTCGATGCCCTGATCGAGGTCGCGTCGGCGGCGCCGCCGATGATCGCGCCGACGATCTCCACCTATCCGCCCGCCGACCGGGATGTGGCGCTCGTCGTGCCGATCGAGGTGCCGGTCGCCGATGTGACGGCGGCACTGCGGGCCGGAGCCGGTGACCTGCTGGAGTCCCTGACCCTCTTCGACGTCTTCGAGGGCGCCCAGGTCGGGGTCGGTCAGCGCTCGCTGGCCTTCGGCCTGCGGCTGCGCGCCGGGGACCGGACGCTGACGGCCGCCGAGGCGAACGCGGTGCGGGACGCGGCGGTCGCCCGGGCGGCGGAGCTTACCGGCGCGTCCCTGCGCGCCTGAGGCCGAGACGGGTTACGCCAGCATCATTGCATGATCATGAGTTGGCGTGTATAAAATTGCAATCATGGGTGTGACGGTAGCAGTTGCGGGGGCGAGTGGGTACGGCGGCGGAGAGCTGCTGCGCCTGCTCCTCGCCCATCCCGAAATCAAGATCGGTGCGCTGGCCGCGAACGCGTCCGCCGGCCTGCCGGTGACGGAGGTGCATCCCCACCTGCCCGACCTGGAGGGCCGGGTGTTCACGGACGCGGCCGCGCTGGCCGGGACCGACGCGGACATCGTTTTCCTGGCGCTGCCGCACGGTCAGTCGGCCGCGGTGGCGGCCACCCTGCCCGACACCGTGCGGGTCGCCGATCTGGGTGCCGATCATCGGCTCGTCGACCCGGAGGCGTGGCGGCGCGCCTACGGGGGGGAGCACGCCGGGACCTGGACCTACGGCCTGCCCGAGCTCCCCTGGGCACGGGCGGAGATCGCCGCGAGCCGGCGAGTGGCGATTCCGGGCTGCTATCCCACGGCGACCTCTCTCGGGCTCGTGCCGCTGCTGGTCGGCGGCCTCGTGGAGCCCGCCGACCTGGTCGTTGTCGCGGCGAGCGGCACGTCCGGCGCGGGGCGCTCGGCCACGGTGAACCTGCTCGGCAGCGAGGTGATGGGTGACCTGACCGCCTACAAGGTGGGCACCCACCAGCACAGACCCGAGATCACGCAGACCCTCTCCCGGGCCGCCGGTATGACCGTGACGGTGTCCTTCACCCCGGTGCTCGCCCCGCTTCCCCGCGGCATCCTCGCGACCAGCACCGGCCGGGCCACCCCGGGCACCGACGCGGACGCCGTGTACGAGACGCTGCGGGCCGCCTACGCGGGGGAGCCGTTCGTCCGGGTGCTGCCGCCGGGGCGCTGGCCGCACACCGCGGCGACGCTCGGCGGGAACGCCGTTCATGTGCAAGGGACCTTCGACCCGGAGACCGGCCGGGCGATCGTCGTCACCGCGATCGACAACCTCGGCAAGGGCGCGGCCGGCCAGGCGCTGCAGTGCGCCAACCTGATGCTCGGCCTGCCCGAGACCGCCGGGCTGACCGCTCAGGGCATCGCCCCCTGACCGTTTTCGGCCCGGTAGATCGGTAGGTCGGTAGATCGGTCGGTAGATCGGTAGGTCGGTAAGGACGCGGGAGCATCGATCAGCAACATCGATCAGCAACATCGATCAGCAACGCGGCCAGGAGACAGGAGAGGGTTGAGTTGAGCGTTACCGCCCCACGGGGCTTCCGCGCCGCCGGAGTGGCGGCCGGGTTGAAGCCGTCCGGCCGTCCGGACGTGGCGCTCGTCGTCAACGACGGGCCGTCCGACGCCGCCGCCGGGATCTTCACCGCCAACCGGGTTCAGGCGGCTCCGGTGCTCTGGACCCGCCAGGTCCTCGCCGACGGCCGGCTGCGCGCCGTCATCCTCAACTCCGGCGGGGCGAACGCCTGCACCGGTCCGGCCGGATTCGCCGATACCCATGCCACGGCCGAGCACGTCGCCGGGGCGCTCGGCCTCGGTGCCGGCGACGTCGCGGTCTGCTCGACCGGTCTCATCGGCGTCCGCCTGCCCATGGACAACCTGCTCGCCGGCGCCACCAAGGCGGTGGCGGACCTCGCTGACACCGACACCGCCGGCGCCGCGGCTGCGGAGGCGATCCGCACCACCGACACCGTCGCGAAGGCCGCGGTCCGCACCTCGTCAACGACCCCGGGTGTCACCATCGGCGGGATGGGTAAGGGCGCGGCGATGCTGGCGCCGTCGCTCGCGACGATGCTCGTGGTGGTCACCACCGACGCCGTCGCGGACGCCGCCACCCTCGATCGGGTGATCCGGGCGTCCTCGCGGGTCAGCTTCGAGCGGGTCGATTCCGACGGCTGCCTGTCYACCAACGACACCGTGCTGCTGCTGGCCTCGGGCGCCGCCGGGGTGAGCCTGCCCGAGGCGGAGCTGACGGGGCTGGTCACCGAGGTGTGCATCGACCTCGCCCAGCAGATGCTCGGCGATGCCGAGGGTTCGACGAAGACCATCGCCATCACCGTGACCGGAGCCGCGACCGAGGACGACGGGCTGGAGGTCGGCCGGGCCGTCGCCCGCAACAACCTGCTCAAGTGCGCTCTGTACGGCAAGGACCCGAACTGGGGACGGGTGCTCGCCGCGATCGGCACCACGAAGGCCGTCTTCGAGCCCGACGCGCTGGACGTGTCCATCAACGAGGTGCGGGTCTGCCGGGCCGGGGCCCCCGGCGAGGACCGCGACCTCGTCGACCTGTCCGGCCGTGAGGTGCGCATCGGCGTCGATCTGCACGCCGGCGATGCCGAGGTCACCGTCTGGACGAACGACCTGACCGACGGGTACGTCTACGAGAACTCGGCGTACTCGACATGAACGCCCCGACCCGGACGCCGCCGCCTTCGAACGGTGGGCACGGCAGCACCGGCAGCACCGGCAGCACCGGCAGCACCGGCAGCACCGGCAGCACCGGCGACGCCGCCCCGGGCGGGGGCACCGGGCGGGGCCCGGCCGCCACCGCCCGCGGCCATGCGGCGCTCGCGAAGACCCAGGTCCTCATCGAGGCGCTCCCGTGGCTGTCGCGGTTCCAGGGCGCGACCATCGTCGTCAAGTACGGCGGCAACGCGATGACGGAGCCGGCGCTGCGCGAGGCCTTCGCCGCCGACGTCGTGTTCCTGCGCCACTCGGGGCTGCGGGTGGTCGTCGTGCACGGCGGCGGTCCGCAGATCACCGCGCATCTGGAGCGCCTCGGTGTCCCCTCAACGTTCGTCGGCGGCCTGCGGGTCACCACCCCACAGACCATGGACGTCGTGCGGATGGTCCTGCTCGGCCAGGTCAATCGGGACGTCGTGGGGCTCGTCAACGACCACGGCCCGTTCGCCGTCGGGCTGTCCGGTGAGGACGCCAACCTCTTCACCGCGCGGCGCCGCCCGGCGATCGTCGATGGCCGGGAGGTCGACGTCGGCCTGGTCGGCGACATCGTCGAGGTCCGACCGGAGACGATCAACGCCCTGCTCGGCTCCGGGAAGGTGCCGGTGGTCGCGTCGGTCGCCCGCGGCGTCGACGGCGGGGTCTACAACGTCAACGCCGACACCGCCGCCGCCGAACTCGCCGTCGCGCTCGGGGCTACGAAGCTCGTCGTCCTGACCGACGTCGAGGGCCTCTACGCGGACTGGCCGGCGAGCGACGAGGTGATCAGTGAGCTGAGCATCACCGAGCTCGAACAGCTCCTCCCCTCGCTCACCGCCGGCATGATTCCCAAGATGGAGGCCTGCCGGCGGGCGGTGCGTGGCGGTGTTCCGCAGGCGCACGTGCTCGACGGACGGGTGCCGCACGCGGTGCTCCTGGAGATCTTCACCGACGATGGCATCGGCACCTTGATCATGGCCGAGTCGGGCACCTCGCCTGAGCCGGGTACGCCCCCCGCACCCGCCGCGCGCCCGGCCGGGATCGTTCCGGCCGGCGAACCGACCGGAGGAACGCCATGAACGCCGAGATCGCTGAGAACCCAGTGAACCCAGTGAACCCAGTGAACGCCGAGATCGCTAAGGACGCCGATCTGATCGCCCGGCGGGACGCCGTCGTGATGGCGACCTACGGCCGACCCGCGATCTCCCTGGCCCGGGGGGCCGGCAGCCGGGTGTGGGACCATGACGGCCGCGAATATCTCGACCTGGTCGGCGGGGTAGCCGTCAGCGTGCTCGGTCACTGCCACCCGGCGGTCCGGGACGCCGTCGTCGGCCAGCTCGGCGCTCTCGGCCACGTGTCGAACCTCTATGCCAACGAGCCTCAGGTGCTGCTGGCCGAACGGCTCGTCGAGCTGCTGCGGGTCGGCGCGCCGAGCCCCGGGCTTCCGCCCGAGGGGGCGAAGGTCTTTTTCTGCAACTCGGGGGCGGAGGCCAACGAGGCAGCAATCAAGATCGCCCGCCGGACCGGCCGTCCGGAGATTATCGCCACCGAGGGCTCGTTCCACGGTCGGACCCTGGGCGCGCTGTCCATTACCGGTCAGCCGGCCAAGCGGGCACCGTTCGAGCCACTGCTGCCCGGCGTCCGGTTCGTGCCCTATGGAGACGGCGCGGCCCTGCGCGCCGCCGTCAGCGAGGCGACCGCGGCGGTGTTCCTGGAACCGACCCTCGGTGAAGGCGGTGTCGTGCCGCCGCCGACCGGCTACCTCGCCGCCGCGCGGGCTGTCTGTGACTCCGCCGGCGCGCTGCTGGTCCTGGACGAGGTACAGAGCGGCATCGGCCGGACCGGCTCGTGGTTCGCTCACCAGGCCGAGGGCGTGCTGCCCGACGTGATCACCCTGGCCAAGGGACTCGGCGGTGGCCTGCCCGTCGGCGCCTGCGTCGGCATCGGCGCGGCGGGGACGCTGTTGCGCCCGGGGGATCATGGCAGCACCTTCGGCGGCGGCCCGATCGTCTGCGCGGCGGCGCTCGCGGTGCTCGACACGATCGCCGCCGAGGGCCTGCTTGAACACGCGTCGCGGCTCGGGGAGCGGCTGGCCGCGGCGATCCGGGCGGCGGGCGTGCCCGGCGTGGCGGGGGTCCGGGGACAGGGGCTGTGGCGGGCGATCGAGCTCGACGGCCCGTTCGCGCCGGCGGTGGAGAAGGCCGCCCGCGAGGCCGGTTACCTGGTGAACGCCGTCGCCCCCGACGCCATCCGGCTCGCCCCACCGCTGATCCTCACCGCCGCCGAGGTGGACGCCTTCGTCGCGGCCCTGCCCGGCATCGTCGGCGACGCGCTCGCCGCCCGGGTTCCGTCGGCGCAGTCCGCGTCGGCGCAGTCCGCGTCAGCCCCGGGCTCTAGGGTCAGCGCATGACGGTCCGACACTTCCTTCTCGACACCGACCTGACCCCCGCGGAGCAGACCGCTCTGCTCGACCTCGCCGACGGGTTCAAGGCACGCCGCCGCGTCACCCGGCTGACGGAGCGTCCGCTCGCCGGGCGCTCGGTGGCGCTGCTGTTCGAGAAGCCGTCGACGCGCACCCGACTGTCGTTCGACGTGGGCGTCGCTGAGCTCGGCGGCCACCCGGTGGTGATCGACGCGGCGAGCGCGCAGCTTGGCCGGGGGGAGACCATCGAGGACACCGCCGCCGTGCTGAGCCGGTACGTCGACGCGATCGTCGTGCGTACCTTCGCGCAGGAGCGGCTGGAGCGGCTGGCGGCGGCGGCCACCGTTCCGGTGATCAATGCGCTGTCCGACCACGCCCATCCCTGCCAGGCCCTGGCCGACCTGCAGACGATCCGGGAGCGGCGGGGCCGCCTGGCCGGGCTGACCCTGACCTACCTGGGCGACGGCAACAACGTCGCGCACTCGCTGCTGCTCGCCGGCGCGTCGGCCGGCATGCGGGTGCACGTGGCCTCGCCGCCCGGCTATGAGCCGTTCGAGCAGGTGGTGCGGCACGCCAATGAGATCGGCATGGTGACCGGGGGGGAGGCGCTGGTGATGCACGACGCGCTGGAGGCCGCCGCCGGGGCAGACGTGCTTTACACCGACGTGTGGGCGTCGATGGGTCAGGAGAGTGAGTCGGACAGCCGCGCGTTGGTGTTCCAGCCRTACCGCCTCGACGAGAAGGCCGTCGAGGCCGCTTCGCCCGACGTGATCGTCATGCACTGCCTGCCCGCGCATCGGGAGCTCGAGATCACCACGTCGGTGATCGACGGACCCCGTTCGGTCGTGTTCGACCAGGCCGAGAACCGGCTGCACGCCCAGAAGGCCCTGCTGTCGATCCTGCTGTCCGAGGGCGTCGGTCCGACCGGCACCGCCGGAAGCGCGTCCGGGGTGGGGGGCGCATCGTCGGTGGGGGGCACCGGGCGATGACCTCGGAAGCAGGCGCGGAGGCCGCGCGTGCCGCGCCGTTGACCAAGCACGCCCGCCAGGCTCGGCTGGCGGCGTTGATCGGTCAGCGCGGCGTGCGTTCACAGACCGAGCTCGCGCGTCTGCTGGCCGCCGAGGGCGTCCAGGTTACCCAGGCAACCCTGTCCCGTGATCTGGAGGACATCGGGGCGACCAAGGTGCGCGGTCCGGACGGCGGCTTGGTCTACGCGGTCGAGGCGAACCTCGCGCCGGCGGAGATCGTCCGGTTGTCGCTCACCCGGCTCTGCGAGGAACTGCTGGTCTCCGCGGAGGCCAACGGCGACCTGGTCGTGCTGCGCACACCGTCGGGCGCCGCGCAGCTGTTCGCCTCGGTGCTCGACCGGGAGGCGCTTCCGGGGGTCATGGGCACGATCGCGGGGGATGACACGGTGCTCGTCGTCTGCCGGTCGGCTCCCGCAGCCGAGGCCCTGGTCCGTCCGGACAGCTCGGTCCGTCCGGAGAGCTCGGTCCGTCCGGAGAGCTCGGTCCGTCCGGAGAGTTCGGTCGGTCCGGGAGATCCCGCTGGTCAGGGAGGGCATGCTGGTCCGAGGGGTCCGGCACTCGCCGCTCATCTCCTGTGGCTCGCCGACGGCCGGGCGCGGGGAGCGTCGACGGGATCGTCCGCCGTGCCAGACCAGGATGCGTAGCGGTGCGCCGGCGACGCCGTGAACCGGCCTTCCCGGCATCCTTGATGAACATAGCGCTAATTTTTGCTAAAAATAGCACTCATCGGTTTTTCTTTAACCAGCCTGGCGTGATTTTCAATAATTCAACATGATTCTGATATAAAACGACATAAGGAGATAAGTACTGTGACCGAACGCGTCGTGCTTGCCTACTCGGGCGGCCTCGACACGTCCGTGGCCATCGGTTGGATCGGCGCCGAGACCGGCGCCGACGTCGTCGCGCTGGCGGTTGACGTCGGCCAGGGCGGCGAGGACCTCGAGGCCATCCGGCAGCGCGCCCTCACCTGTGGCGCGGTCGAGTCGATCGTCGTCGACGCCCGTGAGGAGTTCGCCGAGTCCTTCGTCGCTCCGGCGATTAAGAGCAATGCGCTCTACATGGACCGGTATCCGTTGATCTCGTCCCTGTCGCGACCCGTCATCGTCAGGCATCTGGTCGCCGCGGCCCGCGAGCACGGGGCGGACGCCATCGCGCACGGCTGCACCGGCAAGGGCAACGACCAGGTGCGCTTCGAGGTCGGGGTGGCGGCGCTCGCCCCCGGGCTGAGCGTGCTCGCCCCGGTGCGCGACTCGGGGATGACCCGGGACAAGGCGATCGCCTTCGCGGAGGAACGCGGCCTGCCGATCGACGTGTCGAAGAAATCGCCGTATTCCATCGACCAGAACCTGTGGGGCCGCACCGCCGAGTGCGGCGTCCTCGAGGACCCGTGGGCCCAGCCGCCGGAGGATGTCTTCGTCTACTCCGCGGACCCCACCGTCGCGCGGATCCCCGACGAGGTGACCATCTCGTTCATCGACGGTGTCCCGGTGGGGTTGGACGGGCGCTCCCTCCCGCTCGCCGATCTCGTCGCCGAGCTCAACGTCCGGGCGGGCGCCCACGGCGTGGGCCGGATCGACCTGATCGAGGACCGGCTCGTCGGCATCAAGAGCCGGGAGATCTACGAGTGCCCGGCGGCGATCACGCTGCTAACGGCCCACCGGGACCTCGAGGACCTCACGCTTGAGCGGGA
Source organism: Frankia sp. KB5 (assembly GCF_002099325.1). Classification (NCBI taxonomy): domain Bacteria; kingdom Bacillati; phylum Actinomycetota; class Actinomycetes; order Frankiales; family Frankiaceae; genus Frankia; species Frankia sp. KB5. Next base: position 56,507 of record NZ_MRUJ01000082.1, read on the forward strand.
CGTCGCCCGGTTCAAGCGGGGCATCGACCAGCGGTGGGGTGAGATCGTCTACGACGGTCTGTGGTACTCGCCGCTGAAGAGCGCGTTGGACGCCTTCGTCGACTCCGCCAGCGCCGGAGTGTCCGGGGAGGTGCGGATCCGGCTCGTGGGTGGCGTCGCCCAGGTCGTCGGCCGGCGCAGCCCGGCCAGTCTGTACGACCACGCACTGGCCACCTACGACGCCGGCGACCAGTTCGACCAGCGCGACGCCCGCGGGTTCATCGAGCTCTGGGGTCTGCCGACGAAGGTCTGGGCGGCGCGCGAGCAGCGGCTGAACCCGTGACCGCGACGCACCCGCCCGGCGGGAACGACACGACGCGCAGAGGGCCCGGTGACGGGGCGCCCGGTGACGGGGCGCCGATGCGGCTGTGGGGCGGGCGCTTCGCCGGCGGCCCGGCGGAGGCGCTCGCCCGGCTGTCGATAAGCGTCCAGTTCGACTGGCGGCTGGCGCCCTACGATCTGCTCGCGTCGAAGTCGCACGCCCGGGTCCTGCACCGGGCCGGGTTGCTCGACGCCGACGAGCTCGCGGCGATGCTCGCCGCCCTGGACGAGCTCTCCGACGCGGTCGCCCAGGGCCGGTTCCGCCCGACCGTCGAGGACGAGGACGTCCACACCGCCCTCGAACGTGGTCTGCTCGAACGGCTCGGAACGCTGGGCGGAAAGCTGCGGGCCGGCCGGAGCCGCAACGACCAGGTCGCCACCGACCTGCGGCTCTACCTGCGGGACTCGGCCCGCGAGGTGGCCGCGCGGCTGACCGAGTTGTCCCACGCGCTGGTCGTGCTTGCCGAGCAGCACGTCRACACCCCGGCCCCCGGGATGACCCACCTGCAGCACGCCCAGCCGATCTCCTTCGGTCATCAGCTGCTGGCACACGTGCAGGCGTTCGTCCGGGACATCGACCGGTTGCGCGACTGGGACGTCCGGGCGTCGGTGAGCGCCCTGGGGGCCGGGGCACTGGCCGGTTCCTCGCTGCCGCTCGACCCGCAGGGGGTGGCCGCGGAGCTGGGGTTCGACCGGGCGTTCGCCAACTCCCTCGACGCGGTCTCCGACCGGGACTTCGCCGCCGAGTTCCTGTTCGTGGCGGCCCTGATCGGGGTGCACCTGTCGCGGCTCGGCGAGGAGATCGTGCTCTGGACGACGAGGGAGTTCGGCTGGGTCGAACTGGACGACGCCTTCGCGACCGGTAGCTCGATCATGCCGCAGAAGAAGAACCCGGACGTCGCGGAGCTGGCCCGGGGGAAGTCCGGCCGGCTCATCGGGGATCTGACCGGTTTCCTGGCCACCCTCAAGGGACTGCCGCTCGCCTACGACCGCGATCTGCAGGAGGACAAGGAGCCGGTCTTCGACGCGGTCGACACCCTGCTGCTGGTGTTGCCCGCGCTGACCGGCACGGTTGCGACCATGCGGGTCCGTCGCGAGCGGCTCGTCGCCGCGGCGCCCGACGGCTTCGCGCTGGCCACGGATGTCGCCGAGTACCTGGTGCGCCGAGGGGTGCCGTTTCGTCAGGCGCACGAGGCGGTCGGCCAGTTCGTGTCGTGGTGCGTGGCCCACGACGTCGATCTCGACGAGGTGTCGGACGACGATCTCGGTATGATCAACCCCCTGCTCACCCCGGACGTGCGCGAGGTGCTGTCGGTGCGGGGAGCGCTGGAGGCCCGCTCGGCCCCCGGCGGGACCGCTCCCGACCGGGTCCGCGAGCAGATCGCCGCGTTGCGTCCGGTGCTGGACCGGGACCAGGCCTGGGCGGTGGGCTGACGGCACTACCCGAATCCTCGCCCGGCATGGCACCGACGGACGGTGCCGCGCCGGACGGGGTGGACTTCTATGACCGGCCCGTTCTGGCCGTCGCACCGGCTCTTCTTGGTGCGACGGTCTGGCACGGGCCGGTCGCCGTTCGGATCACCGAGGTCGAGGCGTACGGGGGGCTGGACGATCCCGCCTCGCACGCCTACCGCGGCCCGACGCCGCGCGCGGCCGTCATGTTCGGACCGCCGGGACGGGCCTACGTCTACCTCAGTTACGGCGTCCACTGGTGTCTGAACGTAGTGTGCGGACCGGTCGGTTCGGCGTCGGCCGTGCTCCTGCGCTCCGGAGAGGTCGTGGCGGGTCGTGACCTCGTGGCGGGCCGTTTCCCGCGCCTGGTCGAGGCGGACCTGGCGCGTGGCCCCGGCCGGTTGGGACGGGCGCTCGCCGTGACCGGCGCATTGAGCGGAACCACGATCACCGGCCCGGGGCCGGTCACGGTGGCACTGGCCGGGGGCCGGGGGATCCGTCCTCCCGGCCCGCCCGGTATCTCCGGCGGCCGGGTCCGCCGCGGCCCCCGGGCGGGGATTCGGGTGGCGACCGAATGGCCCTGGCGATTCTGGCTCGCTGGCGAGGCGACGGTCAGCGGCCCGCGGCCGCCGCGTCGACCCAGGTGAGTCGACCCGGTGATGCTCTGGCCCGTGTTCCGGGTGTCAGTCTTCCGGCCCAGACCATCAAGCGWCCCATATCAGAAGATCACAACGAACTGGTCTTGAGAAGGTGTGACGTACATCACATATCTTGGTAAGGGATTGATTTGACGTCCCCCGTCATCCACCCGTAATGTTCTCTCTGTCAGCGAGACACCGGATCCGCCGAGTACCACGGATGCGGTCGGTGACTGCCCCCCCGAGGGGCGCGTGTGGCAGATGTACGRCAGCCCCCGTCTGGGGAGTAACTGACGAGCATCCTCCAGAATTTTGTAAGAAGCCAGCAAGCCGCCTGAGGGCGACGTCTTGCGACGTCTACTCAGTAGCGCCTGCTCCTTGAGAACTCAACAGCGTGCCGATTGTCAGTGCCAATTGTTTTACCCCGTTCATGGCCTGGCTGGGTGGTKTCCCACGTGGTGGGGTGGCTGTCTGGTTGGGTTGTGAGGGATTCCTTTGGACACGGTGGTGGGCCTGTGAGGGTCTGCTGTCGATGTCGGGGTCTGTCGATGTTTTTGCATCGGCGCTCTCAATGCATTGATGGAGAGTTTGATCCTGGCTCAGGACGAACGCTGGCGGCGTGCTTAACACATGCAAGTCGAGCGGGGAGCTTCGGCTCTCAGCGGCGAACGGGTGAGTAACACGTGGGCAACCTGCCCCGAGCTCTGGAATAACCTCGGGAAAC
>NZ_MRUJ01000083.1:0-14288 GCF_002099325.1 Frankia sp. KB5
TGCGCCGCCACCGACTGCGCGAGGTTGCCCGTCGAGGCGCAGGCGACCGTGGTGAAGCCCAGCTCACGGGCGGCGGTGAGCGCCACGGAGACGACCCGGTCCTTGAAGGAGTGGGTGGGGTTGGCGCTGTCGTCCTTGATATAGAGCGTCTTCATCCCCAGCTCCGCGGCGAGCCTCGGGGCCGGGCGCAGTGGCGTCCAGCCGGCCCCGAGGGAGACCCGCCGCGCCGGGTCATGCCCGGCGGGCAGCAGCCCGACGTAACGCCACAGGTTCGCCGGACCACGTTCGATGGACTCTCGGGTCACACGAGCCAGCAGGTCCGGGTCGTAGGCGATTTCCAGAGGAGCGAAGCATTCCACGCACACATGCGTAGGGGACAGCGGGTAGGTGGCGCCGCAGTGCCGACAGGACAGYGAGACCGCGGGGTTCGCGACCTCGAGGGTGGGACTGGTGGCACGCTCGGGCGCGAGTGTCATGAAGAAGCTCCTCATCTTYCCCGGGGCAGTCTGCCACCAGGCCGGAATTAGCACCTGCCGCGCACGGGATGCGGGTGGTTGCCGGGGCTTCGCTGGGCCGTTCCCTCTGCCCCTCTGGATGAGCCAGATGAAGTTGTCTGTCCGTACTGTAGACCGTGCGCGGGTGGTCGTGCACCGGTGTTGCCTCTGGTTGTGGACATGATATGGGTCGGTCGGAGGTTTCTCGGTGTGGTCCCACCGGTGCGGGCGGGGCCTGCCCGCTCCTACCGGCCGCGCGTGCCCCCATGCCCGGAGATCGACCCGATCATGCCAGAGCCAGGGAGTCTGTAACAGTGAGTATCCGCGTCGTCTATACCGATCTTGACGGCACGATGGTCGGTCCCAAGGGTTGTTTCTTCCGGGCGGAGGGGGGAGCGATCACGCTGGAGCCGGCTCGCGCGCTCGCCGAGCTGCACGACGCCGGCATTGCGCTGGTTCTGGTCAGYGGGCGTACCCGTCCGCAGCTTCTCGAGGCCGCGGCGATCTTCGGTGCGGACGGGTTCATCGGGGAGCTCGGCGCGATCGTCGGCTGGAACGAGGGGCGCGACAGCGAGATCCTGCGCGGCGCGATGCCGCCCGACTTCGACCAGGTACCGGAGTACCTGCTCGACCGGATGGTCGAGCGCTACCCCGGGYGGCTGGAGCTGCACACCCCCTGGCACTCCGGCCGGGAGGTCGACGTCATGCTTCGCGGGAAGATCGACGTGTCGGAGGTCGACGGCTGGCTCACCGAGACCGGATTCTCCTGGTTGAGCATGCGTGACAACGGGCTGATCTCGCCGGTCCACATGCCTGATCTTGGGGTGAATCCGCACGTCTACCATCTGGTCCCGGACGGTGTGGGTAAGGGGGACGCGGTCGCCTACGACCTCAAGCGGCGCGGGGTGTCACCGGCCGAGGCGATCGCCATCGGCGATTCCRCCAGCGACCTGGCCATGGCTCCCCATGTCGGGCGGATGCACCTGGTCGCGAACGCGGTGCGGCACCCGGACATCGCCGCCCTGCTGACGCGGTACGACAACGTCACGGTCGAGGCGGGCCCGGTCGGCGCCGGCTGGGCCAGCGCGGTGCGAGCGGCCGCCGCCGTCTGAACGCCGCCGTCTGAACGCGGTCCGCGCGTCGACGTTCGGCCCCGGCAGGGCAGACCGGACGGTCACCGGTCGGCGGCGAGGGCGTGCAGTTGGTCGGCGAACCAGCGCTGGGGCGGTAGCCGCCCGGCGACGGCGGCCAGCTCCTCGGCGCGCCGACGCCGTTCGGGGGCGGGCATCGTCAGGGCGGCGTGCAGGGCCCGCGCGGTCGCCTGGATGTCGAACGGGTTGACGACCAGCGCCGCCGTGCCCATCTCCGCGCAGGCTCCGGCCTCCCGGGAGAGCACGAGGACGGCATCCCTGGTCGAGACGATCGGCCCCTCCTTGGCGACGAGGTTCATGCCGTCCCGGATCGGGTTGACGACGAGCACCTCCGCGAGTGAGAGGGCCGCGATCGACCGGGGGTAGTCGTCGGTGATCTCCAGCCGCAGCGGCAGCCAGGTGTCCGTGGCGAACTCGTCCTCGATCTCCGCGGCCAGGCGCTGCACCGCGGCGGTGTACTCCCGGTACTCCGGCAGATCGTRCCGTGACGGGTAGGCGCAGACCAGGTGCATCACCTTGCCGCGCCATTCCGGACGGGTGCGCAGCAGCTCCCGGTAGGCGTCGAGACCGCGGACGATGTTCTTGGACARCTCGGTGCGGTCGACCCGGACGATGAGCCGCCGCCCGCCGGCCAAGTCGACCAGCTCGGCGGCCCGGGCGGCCACGTCGGTGGCGGYGGCCCGGCCAAGCAGCTCGTCCGCGCTGACGCCGAGCGGATGCACCCCGATCCGCACCGTTCGGTGCCGCCCGGCCTCCCGTCCCGACCCGGCCTCCCGTCCCGACCCGGCYYCCCGTCCCGACCCGGCTCCCCGTCCCGACCCGGCCGTCCCGATGGTCACCGCCCGCCGGTCGATCCGCAGTCCGAGGAGGTCGCGGCAGCATTCCTGGAACGCGTCGGCCCAGGCGTCGGTGAGGAACCCGAGCCGGTCGGCGCCGAGCATGCCGCGCAGGATCTGTTCGCTGACGTCGTCCGGGAGAATCCGGAAGTACTCCGGCGGTGCCCAGGGAGTGTGGCTGAAGTGGGCGATCCGCAGATCCGCCCGCAGCGCCCGCAGCCGGGCCGCGACCAGGGTCAGGTGGTAGTCCTGGATCAGCACCGAGGCGCCCGGGGCGGCCTCGTGCGCGAGAGCCTGGGCGAACATCTCGTTGTAGGTCTCGTACGCCTGCCAGTCGCGGCGGAACGCCGGGCCGAAGACCGGCTGCGACGCCGGCGCGTAGAGCAGGTGGTGGATGAACCAGAGCGTGCGGTTCGCGACCGCGTTGTAAGCGCGGTCGAAAACGACCTGGTCGACGTCGAGCATCCGGACGGCGGTGCCGTCGGTGTCGTGGCCGGCGAGATCGAGGCGGYCGGCAGGCGCGGAACGCGCCGCCCGGCGATCGGCGTCACTGAGGGCGGCACACACCCACGCCATCGGACCGTCACCGTTGTCGGCCGCCACCCGGCTGAGGCCACTGACGAGGCCGCCGGCGCCCCGCCGGATCCGCAGCCTCCCGTCGTCCCCGACGGCGAACGCCACCGGCCCCCGGTTGGAGGCGACCAGCACCCGCGCGGTGCCGGTCGGCCACAGCCGCGGCAGGGTGTCTTCCTCGGCTCCCGGCATCCGACGCACACTGCGGAGAGTAGGCCATCCGCTCAGCCCTGTACGCCGGTCCATCAAGATCGTATTTTTGGGCGGCGGAGGCTCACGAATCGGCGACAGATGTCTCACGGAAATGCCCCTGGCTCAGGTTTTCCATCCAGAGAGATCACGTACAGTAATGAATCATCGAGTTGGTGGCGCTGACGAACACGCACCGGCGGGTCGTCGGCATTGAGATGCTGGTCGGCCCGAACCGGCCGTACGGCGGTGGCGCCGAGCCCACCCTGACGGCGTGGATCCGCCTGCGGGAGGACGACCACCCGCCGGACACGAACCGGCTGATGCGGGTGGGATGAGCCCCGGGCGGGCTGAGCGCRCCCTGCGGGGATGAGCGAACAGGGCGCGGGCGGTCAGCCGCTGAGCCGCTCGACCAGCACCTCCAGCAGGGCGACCATCCCGGGGGGCCCGCCCACGACCAGGTCGGCGCGTTCGCGGATCACGTCCGGGACCTCCGGGCTGTCGCTGCACACGGTGATACCGGGCAGCCCGCCCGCCCGTAGCTCGTCGACGGCCTCGAATGCCGGCAGATCGCCGTAGTCGTCCCCGGCGACCAGCACCGAGCGCGCCTGGCAGGCCGCGATGAGCCTGCGCAGCGCACCGCCCTTGTCGTGCCCGGGCGGACGCAGCTCCAGCACTCGCTTGCCCGGTGCCGCCTCCATCCCATGGTCTTCGGCGAGGGCCGTCAACGCCGGCGTGAGCGCGGCGAGCGCCGAGTCCGGATCGGCGGTGCGCCGCACGTGTACCACCAGCGCCTGGTGCTTGTCCTCGACGGCGGTGCCGACCGGGGCGTCGCGGAGCAGTTCGGGCAGCGCCGCGCGGACCGCGGCGACACCGGGCAGCGGCTCGGGACTGCTGATCGCGCGGCTGCCCGAGTCCCAGCGTTGCAGTCCGTACTGGCCAAGGATGATCAGGTTCCCGAAGTCGGGGATCTTCTCCAGCCCGGTCAGTTCCAGCAGAGAGTCCACCGGCCGTCCGGTGATGATGGCGAGGGTGCCGATCTCATGGGAGATCCGGCGCAGCGCATCCATCGCCCCCGGCGCCGGGACGGCGTCCGACGGCCGCGGGACGATCGGCGCGAGGGTGCCGTCGTAGTCGAGGGCGATCAGGGCGCGTTCGGGCGCGGTGAGCAGGGCGGCGAGTCCAGCGCCCCCGGCGGGTGTGCGGGGGGCGGGTGGGCTGTTCGGCGCGGATTCGGTCACTGGGCCTTCCTCGGTCACGGGTCGAGGTGGTCGGGCGCCGGTGAGGAGCGCGGCGCGGCGGTCAAGTGATCATTTTTCCGGATGGGCGGGGAAGTCGCGGGTGATCACCAGGATCAGTGTGTCGGTGGAGACGATTCTGGTCTTCGACCGGGGCACGATGCTCTCGATGCCCGGCATCGCCTCCTTCAGGGCGCGGGCGGCGTCGGCGTCGGCGTCGTCGTAGAAGACCGTCGTCACCGGGACGTTGTAGATCGACTGGTAGTTGCCCACCCGCTCGACCCGGAACCCGGCCGACTCGACCTGCTTGGCGGCCACCTCGGCGAGTCCGGCGATCCGCGAGTTGTTCAGGACGACCACCGGGGCTGTGGCCTTTGGTCCCGGCGGGGCCGGCGGCTTCGTCGCGGTGGACGCGGACGGCGCCGGCGTCGGTTTCGGGGACGCCGACGCCGTCTTCGTGGCCCTCGGGCCGGGGGCCGGGGCCGCCGCGCGGTGCGGCGGCGGGGCCGGAGTGGTCCGGCCGCCGCCGGCTTGGTCCGTGCCCGGCCGCGCCGAGCGCGTCGGGGCCGCGACCTGGGTGGTGGAGCCGTCCGTGTTGGACGAGCCGTTCAGCAGATTGACCACCAGGATGCCCGCGAGTACGGCGAGAACCGCGACGACGCCCGCGCCGAGGGTGTGGAGCCGGTCCGGGCGCCACCGGTGGGGACGCCGCTGCGGTGCGTTCGTGGCATGTGTCATGCGTGGTCTTACCTCTCGGCCCGGTCATGTCGGCCGGATCGGGCCGCCCGGCGTTGCTCCCGCAGCCGGCGCAGCCGGCGGACCAGCATCGGATCGGCTATCAGCGCGGCTTCCGAATCGATCAGCCGGTTCAACAACTGGTAGTAGCGTGTTGATGACAGTCCGAACTCGACCCGGATCGCCTCCTCCTYGGCTCCCGGGTGACGCCACCAACCCTGCTCGAAGCGCAACATGCGACGATCGCGATCGGACAGTTCGTTCGGYGGGACGTCCGCCCGCGCCGGTTTCTCGGGCGCCGGTTTCTCGGGCGGCAGTCTCTCGGGCGGCAGAGGATGTGCTGCCTCCACAGCGGGACCTCCTCGGGACGCATCCGGGACGATGGGCGCGATGGTGCGCCGACGTACCACGCCCGGTATGGTGCGCCGCCCACTATTTCACCCCGTGGGTCCGACATCTTCGGCGTCTCCGGCGACACACGTCCCGCCCACGGCCCGGCCGCCCGGCGCGGATACGATGAGATGTTCGCGGGAGGCCCCCACCCGGTTCCGGCCAGCTCCGAGTTCCGGCCAGCTCCGAGGGCCCCGATTGGCTACCGTTGGCGCTGATTGACTTCCGGGCAGGCGGGGCACGCCGTGTGGTGGCCTACCCTTGGCCGGTGAGCCGGCGCTTCACCCGCACCACCGAGGACTTCGTCTGCCTGGTCTGCGCGACGGCCRTGCGTGGTGACGGGTACACCAACCACTGCCCGTCCTGTCTGTCGTCGCGGCACGTCGACGTCAACCCCGGCGACCGGGCGGCGCGGTGCGGCGCTGTGATGCGGCCGGTCGCGGTGGAGAGCCGTACGCACGATCTGGTCATCACGCACGTCTGCGAGCGGTGCGGGCATCGGCGCCGCAACCGGTCCGTCCCGGCGGACGATCACGACACGCTGCTGGCGGTCGCCGCCGCGGCCGCGCAGGCTGCGACGGCCCCAGGGGCACGACCGCCGCGCCGCCCGGGGCGCGCGCGGCGGTCRTGACCGCCGGTCAGGGATGCCGGTCAGGGATGCCGGTCAGGGATGCCGGTCAGGGATACAGACCCCGGGTCCGGTGGGCGTCGGCCACCCGGCCGACCCCGATGACGTGCGCGGCGTTGCGCATGCTGATCTTCTGGGTCGTGGCCAGCAGGGAGACCTCGCGGTACGCGCGGTCCATCAGCGCCCGGAGCCGGTCGCTGACCTCGTCCTCGGACCAGAAATACGCCTGGATGTCCTGCACCCATTCGAAGTACGAGACCGCCACCCCGCCGCCGTTGGCGAGGATGTCCGGCACCACCAGGACGCCCCGGTCGTCCAGGACCTGGTCGGCCTCGGCGGTCACCGGGCCGTTGGCACCCTCGACGATGATCGGCGCGCGGACCCGGTCGACGTTCTCGACCGTGATGACGCCCTCCAACGCCGCGGGGACGAGCACGTCGACGTCGAGCTCCAGGAGCTCGTCGTTGGTGATCGTGTCGGTTCCCGGGTAGCCGACGACCGTCTCCGCGCCGCCGGCGAGATGGCGGATGAGGGCGGCCGGGTTGAGTCCCTGCGGGTTGTAGATCCCGCCCTTCACGTCCGAGACCGCGACCACAGTGCAACCGGCGTCGTGCAGGTACTGGGCCGCGAGCGCCCCCACCTTGCCGAAGCCCTGGACCGCGATCGTCATCGCGTGCGGGTCGCGCCCGGTCTCGCGCAGCGCGGCGAACACCGAAAGCTGCACCCCCAGGCTGGTCGCCCCGGCCCGACCGGCGGAACCGCCGATGGACAGCGRCTTGCCGGTTACCACACCGGTGGTGGTGTACCCGGTGTGCGCCGAGTAGGTATCCATGATCCAGGCCATGGTCTGCTCGTCGGTGCCCACATCCGGTGCCGGGATGTCCTTCTCCGGTCCGATCAACGGGACGAGTTCGGCGGCGTAGCGCCGGGTCAGGCGTTCGCGTTCCGGCAGGGAGAGCATCGCCGGTTCCACCGCGATGCCGCCCTTGGCCCCGCCGTAGGGGATCCCCATCAGCGCGCACTTCCAGGTCATCCACATCGCCAGCGCCTTGACCTCGTCGAGGTCGGTGGTTGGGTGGAAGCGGATCCCTCCCTTGCCCGGGCCACGGGCGAGGTTGTGCTGGACGCGATAGCCGGTCAGCACGGTCAGCTGACCGTCGTCGCGCTGTAGCGGAACGCTGACGGTGATCGCCCGGCGGGGCGTGCGGAGCAGGTCGTGCATACCGTCGTCAAGGCCCAGATGACGAGCCGCGTTCGCCAGTTGAACGCAGGCCGTGTCCCATGCTGAGCCGGATCCGAGGATCACAGGCACCTCCGCGGCGCGTTTCGAGCCACCCTTCGCCGCCGAACGCGCCGCCCGGTCCGCCGGCCACGGCGCGCTCCGTTGCGCGCCGCGGTGGTGACTCGATATGGCGCAAACAATAGGTGACGGGAGATGCCGTCCGTCAGGTGCGCGCAGGGCGCGCCATCGCCCACCAGGCACCTGCGGGTACGGTCGCGAGCGTGCGCGCGGACCCGTCGAGCCGCCTCCCGGTGCCGCGGCGCGCCGGGGGGCCGGCTTTGTCCGCACCCGGACGGCCGGCCGCGCTCGCTCGTCCCGGAGCCGGCACCCCCGACCGGTCAGCCCGGCGCCTCTGGGCATGGTGGCTGGTCAGCCGTGCCGTCCTCGTCACCCTGGTGGTGACCGACCAGGCGTTCGGCATGCAGCAGAGCGTGCTCGGCGATCTACACATCTATGCGGAGTGGGGCCGCGGGCTCAGTCGCGGCGAGGGGATGCCCACCGGTGACGACCGTTGGCAGTATCCGCCGGGCGCGGCAGTTGTGTTCGTGTTGCCCGACGTAACTCACGCCTATCTGGGATTGCCCTATCGAGCGGTGTTCGTCGGGATGATGGTGGCCGTCGACGCCGTCCTGACCGCCGCGCTGGTGCGTCGCTCGGTCCCGGCGGCGGGGTTCTGGGTGGCGGGTCTCACCGCGTTGGGACCGGTGGCGCTGGCCCGTTTCGATCTGCTGCCGGCCGCGGCGGCGGTCGCGGCCGTGCTCGCGCTCSCCGCGGGCCGGTTCGGCCGGGCGGGATTTCATCTCGCCGCGGGTGCGCTGCTCAAGATCTGGCCGGTCCTGCTGCTGATCGCCCTGTCCCGTCCGCCGCTCCGGTCCCCGGGTCGGTCGGCGTCCATCGATCCGCCCCCCGATCCGCCCCCCGGCCGGCCCACCGGTCGATTCCCGGCGCCCTCGCCGGACTGGTTGCGTCTTGCCGCCGGCGTCCTGTGCGCCGTCGGGGGGCTCGCGGCGCTGTTCGCGCTCACCGGGTGGTGGCGGGACGCGTTCGGGTTTCTCGGCGCGCAGCAGGCCCGCGGACTACAGGTGGAGGCGGTGGCCGCGACGCCGTTCGTCGTCGCCCACATGCTCGGCCATGGAACGGCACCCGGCTATTCCTACGGTTCGCTCCAGTTCGACACCCCGCTGGCCCGCGGCGTGGCCACCGCATGCTCGTTGACCGAGATCGTAGTGATCGCCATTTCGGCCCTGTGGTGGTGGGGGTGGGCGCGTCCGCCCGCGGCGGCGGACGGCGCGGGCCGGGCCGGTGTGCTCGTGGGGCGCACGCTCGCGCTGCTGCTTGTCGTGGTCGTGACCGCCCGCGTGCTCAGCCCGCAGTACCTCGTGTGGATCATGGCGCTCGTCGCGGTCTGGATCGCGATGGCCCGGCCCGCCGGCTCCGGCGGCCTGACCRTCCCGGCTGGTGGACCGGCTGCCCCCGTCCCGGCCGGTGGACCGTCGTGGCGGTGGGTGGCGCTGCTGCTGATCTGCGTTGTGCTCTCCCAGGTCGTCTATCCGTGGCGGTACAACGACGTCGTCCAGGGACGGATCATGATGAGCCTGGTCCTGGTGGTCCGCAACGTCGGACTGGTCACCGTCTGCGGGTGGGCGTGGCGTGCCGCCGCCGGATCGCGACCAGCGTGATGACCGTTCCCGCGGCCGCAAGGCCGGCGCAGCCGATGACGGCCAGGGACGTCTCGACGCGCCCGAGCAGCCGCCAGGTCGCGGCGAGYGGCGCGAGGGTCGTCAGGCACAGCCAGGCCGACGTGACGACCACCAGGGCGATGGTCCACCCCCCGACCCCCCCGACGATCCGCTCGACGGCCGCCCCGAGACGCCTCATGCGGCGTGGTTGCATCCCCGGCGTCCTGGGACGGGCCGTTCCAGGGTGGGGCGTCGGCGGGGTTGACCGGGCGAGGGCCACGACGACCGCGAGTGCCGGCAGGCACAGCGCGAGGTACCAGGGGTAGAGCACCGGGCTGCCGAGCGCCACCGCCAGCCCGCCGTAGCCGAGCACGATCAGGTCGTGCCGACGGCCGGTGTACCCGTCCCGGTCCCGCCAGGCGCGCAGGGCGAGCCAGGCCACCACCAGCGCCGCGCCGGCCAGGCACAGGGCCCGAGTCGCCCGCTGCATTTCGGCGCCGGACGGATGGCGGCCGACCGGACCAAGCATGCCGTCGACCCCGTCGACCGCCGCGGCGAGAATCGAGGCCGGTGCGGCCCCCGTGGTCAGGGTGCCCGACGTGGACAACGCGTGGATCCAGGTCGGGCCGAAGCCGCCAGCCACCATGCTCAGCCCCGCGGCGAGCGCGACCGCGGCGGCATCGGCCGCGAGCAGCACGGCGCCGGCGCGGATCGGACGCCGCGCCGACCGGGCGGCCCGCAGATGCGCCAGCACCAGCCAGGCGACGCCGAGGAGGGCGGTCGCCTTGACGCTTCCGGCCACGCTGACCAGCGCCGTCGCCGCGGCGCCGAGCGCGGCCTGCCGAGCCGTCGGCGTGCTCCTTCCCTCCGGGCCGGGCGCCGGTGCCGAGGCGAGCCGTCGGCGGTCCACCACCAGCGCCGCCACGAGCAGCGCCGCGGCCGTTGCGTCGAGGTGGGCTCCGCCGATCAGGTGCACGACGACGACCGGATTGGCCGCGACGAGCACCATGACCAGGGCCCGTCGGCCCGGCTCCGGTCCGGCGAGCCGTAGCGTCAGGACGACCATCGCGATCGTTGCGAGGATCGCGACTATCTTGAGCAGCGCGACCGTCCCGGCCGGCCCGCYGCCGAGGGCCGCGGCGCTCTTCTCCACGGCGACCGCGGCACCGCCATAGGGCGCATGGGTGTTCCACCACCGGGGGTCAACGGCCCGGACGAACGCCGAGCCCGAGCCCTCGGCGGTCAGCAGGGCGGAGACGCCGTGTGTCRCCGGATCCAGGCCGAGCCTCGCCAGCTCACCCTGAGCGGCGTAGGCGTAGATGTCCCGGCTGAACAGTGGTGGGCCCACCGCGAACGGGAGGCTCCAGACGATCCACGCCGCGAGGGCGGCCCGCGGGGAGGTGCGGCCGGCGATCGTCGYGCGCACAAGTCCGCCCCAGCACAGACACAGAGTGATGATGCCCAGGGCCGCCAGGCCGGCCAGGACGCCCCTTGCGGTATCCGACGAGGCCGCCGATGGGAGAATGCCCCACCAGGAGGAAGGGTCGGTCGTGTGCGGATCGCGCGAACCGAGCCGACCCTCGCTCATCATGGCCACGACCGCGGCGCCGCCACCGGCGAGGACCAGCAGGGTCACCCTGGTCGGGGCCAGGATGCCGGCCGGTCGGGGCCTGCCGCTGCCCGGTCCGGACGGGACGGGCGCGGCCTGACRCCGCCCGCGGGGCAAGCTGTCGGGTGATGACCGGTCGGAGACGGCGGATGGACTGTCGTCGGTGTGTGGGGGGGTCGCGGGTGACAACGCTCGCGACCCCGGGTTCCCCGCCTGACGCCATCTCGGGGGGGCGGACGGCGTCGACCGCCCCGGCGACGGGTGGGCCCGGGCACCCCGGGTCGGAGCCTCGCGTGGCCACACTGCCCCAGACCCCTTCCATCGCCCTCGAGCCGCCGCGGCACCGCGGACCGCTCGTGCGGGGTGTTCTCGCTGTCGTCGTGGCGGTTCGCCGCTGGCCCTGGATTCTGACCGCCGCGCTCTGCCTGCTGTGCGTCGGTCTTGGCATCACCGGTCCGGACACCCCCGCCCAGGAGTACCGGGTCTGGCTGTTCCGGCACGGCGGAGTGGTGCTCTGGGATGATCAGTGGTACGGCGGTCACACCATCCCCGGCTACAGTGTGCTGTTCCCCCCGCTCGGTGCGCTTGTCGGGGTACAGCCGCTCGGCGCGATCTCCTGCGTCGCCTCGACGATGATCGTGACCCGGTTGCTCCGCGGTCCTGGCCGGCGGACCGGGCATGATCTGGTCCTCGTCTGGTTCGCGGTCTCGACGGTGGCGAACCTCGTCGTGGGCCGCATGCCGTTCGCGCTCGGGATGACCTTCGGTGCTCTGGCGCTGGTCGGCGCGCGGGAACGGCACACGAAGCTGACCTGGATCGGCGCGGTCCTGTCGTCGCTGGCGTCTCCGTTGGCCGGCGGCTTCGTGCTGCTCGTYGGCCTCGCGTTGCTGCCGACGATCGGATGGCGCCGGGCGCTCCCGTTCGCCGGCGCCGGATCCGGCATCATCGTCGCGCTCGCGTTTCCCGAGGACGGGTACCAGCCCTTTCCCGCGCTCACCTTCCTGTCGYTGCTGACCCTCATCGCGGTCGGCCTGCTCGTCGTGCCCGGGCACGCCCGGCTCATCCGGCCCATCCGGCACGGCCTGTTGCTCTGGGCGGCCGCGGCAGTGGTCTTCTTTTTCGTGCCCACCCAGATCGGCGGAAACATCACCCGACCGGCGACGCTGCTCGCCGGCCCTACCGCGGCGTTGTTGCTCGCCGAACGCCGCCGCGTCCTCGCGGTCGTGGCGATCCCGCTGATCGGCTGGCAGATCGGGCCGGTGCACGGGGCGCTGCTTGTCCACGGCGATCCGTCCGGGTCGAAGGCCTATTACACCGAGCTCCTCGACTACCTCGACCGCGGCGCACCGGTGTCGGCCGGGCGGGTGGAGATCCCCTTCACCCGGGCCCACTGGGAGGCGCGCTTCGTCGCCCCGTCCGTACCCATGGCCCGCGGCTGGCTGCGCCAGCTCGACAGCAAGTACAACGCGCTGTTCTACGACGGGACACTGAACGCCGAGACCTACCACGAGTGGCTGCTCGCCCGCGGCATCCGCTACGTCGCCCTCCCCGACGTCGAGCTGGATCCCTCCGCGGTCGCCGAGGCCAGGCTGCTGCGAGCCGGTCTGCCTTATCTCGATCTCGCCTGGCAGAACGCGCACTGGAAGGTGTGGCTCGTCACCGACTCCCCGGGCCTGGTGCAGGGACCGGCCTCGCTCACCGAACTGGGGGTGAGTTCGGTCGCGGTCGACTTCCACGCGCCCGGGGTCGCCACGGTGCTCGTGCACTACACCCCCTACTGGCAGCTGTCGGGGGGCACGGCGTGCGTCTTCCGGGCGGCCGGGGGCTGGACGGGCATTCTCACCGAGTCGTCCGGACCGGTGCGCCTGTCCGCCCGGCTGTCCGTCGACGGCCTGACCCGCGCCAGCGCCCTGGACTGCCCGGTCGGTCAGCGCGTCTCCTGACTTCTCGGGGCGGCTGTCGGCGGGTCTCAGCCCGTCTATCTAGGACGTCCGGACACCGGGCCGGACGACCGGGTGTCCGGGTGTCCGGACGAACTCACCGGGCGGCGGGTTCGGACACCAGATCCGCGACGACGATGGTGGTGTCGTCCCGGGCACCGGCCAGCAGGGCCGCTTCGACGAGCGCGTCCGCGGCCCGCTCGGGCGGCTCGGGCCCCAGCGCGCTCAGCAGGCCGTCGAGCTGTTCCGGGCTCATCACCTTGGTGATGCCGTCGCTGGCGAGAACGACCCGGTCACCGGCGCGGACCGGCTCGCTGAAGATGTCCGCCTCGATCTCGTCAGCGAGCCCGACGGCGTTGAGCAACGGACCGTTACGGATCGCGTGCGGCGTGGTCAGTGCCCGCGGCCGTCCCTTGCCGGGCTGCAACCACACCGAGCTGTCGCCCACGTGTGCGACGGTGAGGTACTCGCCGGTGCTCTGCTGACGCCCGAGGATGACGACGTCCAGCGTGCAGGCCATGCCGAGCCAGGYCGGCTCCTCTCGAGCCCGGGTCCGGACCACCCAGTTCGCCCGTTCCACGGCCTTGCGCAGGCCCTCGAGCGGATCCTCGGCGTACTGCGGGCGGAAACCCGCCACCGTGGTGACCGTCAGCGTGGACGCGATCTGGCCGGCAGCCTCGCCACCGACCCCGTCCGACACCGCCAGCAGCCCGTCGACGACGACGAACGCGTCCTCGTTGGGACCGCCGCGTTTGCCCCGGCGGGTGCGCCCCGCGGCGGCGAGTCGCAGCGCGGCGGCCGTCGTCTGCTCCGGCTCGATCGCCATGAGATCGCCCGTCTGCCCCCTCGGGGGAGCGGGCGGAGCCACGGGGATGGTCGTCGCCGTGGGGGAGCTCTCCCACGGCGTGTCCTCAACCGTTCGGGTTGACTCGGCGCCGCGCGGAGCCGGCGCGTGTTCCCCGGGTGGCGGGAGGGGATAGTCGCCGGTCGCCGGGTCGTAGTAGCGGGTGGCATCCGCCCGTTCGTCACCGAAGGCACCGGGCCCGAGGTGCGGCTGACCGGCGGGCGGTGGCGTCCAGCCGGTGGAGTCGGGATCGCGGTCGCCTTCACCGCCGCCGACGGAAACCTGCGAGGTCACATCCCCTCCCCATACCGCGCCTGCGTCCGGGACGCCGCTCGCGCTGTCCGCTGACCTGTCCGCCGTGTTGCCCGTCGCACCGGTTGCCGAGGAGACCGGCGCCGGCTCGGCGAAGCCGGGCACGATCCCGTCGGGCGGGGTGGCGTCAGAGCTGTCACGGATCGGCACCGTACCGTATCGGTGGCRCTGATGGTCGAGGCCACGAGAGCGTCGCTGGTTCTCCCCGGGCCGGACGGGCCGGTTGTTGAGGATGACGAAGACCAGCCCACCCACCAGCAGCATCACAATGAGCATGATCGGTACCAGCGGGCTACCCATGGCCTCCGTCCTCGCCGTAGCAATTACGATCACGCTGTAGGACGTGTCGCCAGCCGTCTTCCTTCATACCTAAAGGCATCAACTCAGA
>NZ_MRUJ01000084.1:0-15852 GCF_002099325.1 Frankia sp. KB5
CGGCTCCTCTCGAGCCCGGGTCCGGACCACCCAGTTCGCCCGTTCCACGGCCTTGCGCAGGCCCTCGAGCGGATCCTCGGCGTACTGCGGGCGGAAACCCGCCACCGTGGTGACCGTCAGCGTGGACGCGATCTGGCCGGCAGCCTCGCCACCGACCCCGTCCGACACCGCCAGCAGCCCGTCGACGACGACGAACGCGTCCTCGTTGGGACCGCCGCGTTTGCCCCGGCGGGTGCGCCCCGCGGCGGCGAGTCGCAGCGCGGCGGCCGTCGTCTGCTCCGGCTCGATCGCCATGAGATCGCCCGTCTGCCCCCTCGGGGGAGCGGGCGGAGCCACGGGGATGGTCGTCGCCGTGGGGGAGCTCTCCCACGGCGTGTCCTCAACCGTTCGGGTTGACTCGGCGCCGCGCGGAGCCGGCGCGTGTTCCCCGGGTGGCGGGAGGGGATAGTCGCCGGTCGCCGGGTCGTAGTAGCGGGTGGCATCCGCCCGTTCGTCACCGAAGGCACCGGGCCCGAGGTGCGGCTGACCGGCGGGCGGTGGCGTCCAGCCGGTGGAGTCGGGATCGCGGTCGCCTTCACCGCCGCCGACGGAAACCTGCGAGGTCACATCCCCTCCCCATGCCGCGCCTGCGTCCGGGACGCCGCTCGCGCTGTCCGCTGACCTGTCCGCCGTGTTGCCCGTCGCACCGGTTGCCGAGGAGACCGGCGCCGGCTCGGCGAAGCCGGGCACGATCCCGTCGGGCGGGGTGGCGTCAGAGCTGTCACGGATCGGCACCGTACCGTATCGGTGGCGCTGATGGTCGAGGCCACGAGAGCGTCGCTGGTTCTCCCCGGGCCGGACGGGCCGGTTGTTGAGGATGACGAAGACCAGCCCACCCACCAGCAGCATCACAATGAGCATGATCGGTACCAGCGGGCTACCCATGGCCTCCGTCCTCGCCGTAGCAATTACGATCACGCTGTAGGACGTGTCGCCAGCCGTCTTCCTTCATACCTAAAGGCATCAACTCAGAAGAGACCGGGTATGTGTCGCGACACTGACACAAGTGCTGAGCATTGTTCCAGACTTGGGCGCGGCCGAGTAGGGCCGACGCCCGGGCGRCCCCGCCGAGAGGCGGGCGCCACGAAGGATGCCTCCGATGAACGGTGACGGCCCGTATCGGGGGGCGCGAGACGGTGATTGTTCGCCRCCGCATCAACGCGTCACGGTGATGAAGATCATCAGGGTCAGGCACAACGTCACGGCGGTCACGGCGGTCACGGCGGTCACGGCGACTCTGGTGGTCATGGCGGTCGTGGCGCGCCACGGGAGCAGGCGGCGGCGCCTGAGCGGTGCGGGTCGGCCGATCGCGGCGATCACCTGGCTCTCGACGAAGCCGGGCAGCTCGCTCGCGGCCCGCAGCCGCGGGTCGTCGGGGAGGTAGAGCGCCACCAGCCGGCGCACGACGCGTTCCAGGTCGGCGGGGAAGGGGTGATCTGCCTCCGATCCCCGCACTGTTCGGCGGAAGTACCTCTCCGCCGCTCTGGCCAACTCCGGACCCGTCAACGGCCCCTCCTCCGGATGGGCGGTTTCCTGGCCCGGGGCACCGTCCCGGCGGATAACCTCGTGCAGATCCCAGGCGTCGTCCCAGTTCGGAACGTGTCGGACCAACAGCMCGAAGATGCGGGCCGCGTTCGGCTGGCCAAGCTGGCAGGCTCGGAGGAAGGCGATCGCCGGATCGGGACCATCCGGCCAGGTCGGCGGAATGCGGGCGGTGAGCTCCGCACCCAGGACACGTAGATCGTTCTCGAGTGCTCCTGGTGCTCCTGGCGGACCGGGTTCGTGGGACGCGCCGGGCAGGTAGAGGCCGGCGATGCGCCGCACGGTCTGCATCAGCGGCCCGTCGCCTCGTCCCGACGCGGCCTCGACCGCGACCAACCGCTCGAAATACGGGCGCGCACCGGCTCCGAGTACCTCCGCCTCATGTGCCCGCGACGTGGGCCGGCCGGGTGGCCCGACCGGGGAGGCCCCCGCGTAGGCGATGTCATCGCGGATGTCCTCGGCGGTATGCCATCCCGGGGCGTAGAGAACGAGCAGCCGGAACGCATCAGCTCCCCGGGCATGGGTTTCGCGCAGCAGACGCACGACTTTCGCCGCGGCCGACTCCGGGGGCCACCGCGACCCGCCACCCGTCGGTGCGGCGCCTGTCACCACCTCGTCTGCCAGGGCTCTGGCGAATTCGAAACCCTCGGGCAGGCCGAACAGGTCGAAGAGGGCCCGCAGCGTCTGATGGATCAGATCGATGCGGCGCCCGGCCCAGACGGCGGGGTCTACCGCGGCCGCCGGGATCGCGAGCGCGGCGAGCCCCGCGACCAGCCGGGTCAACATCTCCACGACTTCGCGCTGCATCGTCGTCACCGCGCGGTGCACCGCGTCGATGTAGGCGGCGCGGTCGTGGTCGCTCTGGTAGGCGTCCGGGGCCAGCCGTCGAGTGATGGCCTGAGTGACGTCGCTCGCGGCGCGGGCCAGGACATCGGTACGGTGGCCGGGTGGGCGTTGAGAGACCGTTCCGAGAGGAGACCGGGCGGGCTCGCCGCGCTGCGGCAGGGTGCAGTGCAGCAGGTCACGTAGCGCGGCGARCTCGCGGAGTTCGGTGGGTGACTCGAGCGGATCGACGAGAGGGTCGTACGCCGCGTCGCTGAGGGAGATACCCAGCGGGACGCCCAACGCGGCGAGCAGCCGGTCGATCGGGTGCAGACGATCGTCCCAGTACGACCACTCCTGCCGATACGCCTCCGCGACGTGTCGGATGACGGCGTTCCCCGCGTCCCGTTCCAGCCGTTCCAGGTGCCGCCGTTCCCCTGGGCCCGGATCGGTTGGCTGCGCGGTGGCCGATTCCGGGGTGGCGGGCGGCGGCGTGGCAGGTCGGGGGACGCGGCGCACGGTGACGGGGAGTCGGGCGGGTCGGGAAGCACCGGTAGGCGACGCCGACAGGTGGTCCGGTCGGGCGGCGCGCAGCGCCTCGACGGTCTCCGTGGCCAGCCGGATCGCGTTGTCGCGCGCGGAGGTCATCCGGTATCCCGAGAAGATCGACTCCAGGGCGACCGCGAGCAGCGGGACTGCCTGGCGCAGTGGCTCGTCCCGGCGCAGTGGCTCGTCCCGGCGCGGTGGCTCGTCGTGGACCTGTGCGGGCGAAGGAACCCGCAACGCGGCGAGTTCGTCCGCGAGGGCGGAGATTGTTCCTTCGACCTGGCGCTGCTCCTCGGAGACCGCGTTGGCGACCGCGTTGGAGATTTTGTCGATCATCCGGCCGGCCGGCTCCTCCTCCCGCAGCCGGCCCAGAATGACGCCGACGATCTCCTCGCRCAACCGTTCCCGGGGCCCGGGGCCCGGGGCCCGCTGCCCGGGCCGCTGGCACGAGCCCGCCGCCCGGGCCGGCGACGGGGCCGGCCAGCAGCCCCGCGACCCGGCGCAACTGACCGCGCAGCCGCTCCACGCTCGCCAGGTCCGCCGGCAGACCTACCGGTTCGATGAGGGCGGTGAAAAGACGGCGCACGGGGTCCGCGGCCGTGCCCTGTTCGGCGGAGCTCGACCAGTTCGAAGCCCGCAGGCGTTCGTACCGTTCGCGGAGGTGTTCGCGGACGGCGAGCGCTCCGGCGCCTGTCGTCGCTGCCRGTGCCGGATCGCCCGGCGCGGCCGGGGCCGTCGAGTGTCCCAGGCCGACGGCATCGGTCGTGGTCGAGAGGGGTGCCGGATCCGGGGGACCCGACGTACCCGAACCACTCGCGGTACCCGGGACGCCCGTACGCGGAGCACCCGCGGTATCCGCGAGGGTGGCCAGGTCGCCGCCGGGCGGCGGCGCGGTGGTCCTCTCGACCCCGTTCTCCATCACCCGCCGGCACCAGGCTTCCGGCCGGCTCGGGTCGAACATCTCGTCACCGACCAGGGCCAGCAGGTCGCCGATTCCCCGCATCCCACCGCGGCCGTGGAGGTCCACGAGCAGCCGGGCGGCGGCGGTCATGATCGGTGGAGCGTCCGGCCCGACCCGCGGATCCACGTGGATCGCGGCAGGCTCCCCGTTGCCGGCACACTCTGGTTCGAACGGGACAAACAGGAACCGCGGGCCTGGCTCGTCGGTGTGCCGCGCGCCCGAGGGGGTGGCGCCTGAAGGGACGGTGGTCGCATGCGTGGAGAAGGTCAGCCGGTAGGGCAGAACGCCTTCGAGGATCTCCACCAGGGCCCACATCAGCATGAGCGCCTCATCCGAACCGGTGTGGGCCACCACGAAGGGACGCTCGGCCCGCGACCATGCCAATACCGTCGCGATGAGCGTGACGAGCCGATCGCGCCGCACCCCCGCGCGCGCCGACTGGCGCAGGGTCCGCTCGCCCGTCCGCCGGCGTGCGGTGAGGTCGCGCAGGTGCAGGGGAGCCAGCCGCGGGATGGTGCGGGAGTTCCCCACCACGACCCCACCCGCCGCGTACAACGCGAGCCCCACCCGTTCGGTCAGATAGTCCGCCCGGCCGATCAGGATGTGGGCACGCAGCCGAGCCCGGCTGTCGCCGCCGCGTTCCGGGATCCGGATCCGGTGCACGAGCGCCGCCTCCGGGATGCGGTGCGGATCCCTCGCCGTGAGATGATCCGGCGCCTCGGGATGATCCGGAGATCGGATGAGGTAGGCGAGCGCCGACGGTGGGTGGGGGACCCGGCTCTCGTCGAGCTCGACCTCGCCGGCGAGAAGCCCGCTCCAGGACCTGGTCACCGTGGAGCCCAGGGAGCTCGCCGCCGGGAGGTGACCCTCGCCACCCGTCCTGCTTCGGCGCGGCCAGGCATAGATCATCTGGTCGAGCCGCGTTGCCTCCGCCGCCCGGCCGGACCGCGCCATCGACGTCCCCAGGTGATCGATCACGGTAGACACCCGTTCCGCCGGACCCGGCGGCGTCGCTGAACGTGCCAGCCGCGACAAGCGCCGAGGACGACGGATCCGGCGGCGACGCCTTCCCGGGCGTCTTCAAATCCGCTCGCACCCGCCGGTGATACTTTCTTCCGGGGACCGTAATACCGGGCCGCGTAATGCTGGTCCCGTCCGAAAATCCTGGTCATAGCGGGTGGGCCTGAGGGCAGGAGCCCCCTGGCCGCTCGCTGCTTCTCAGCCAATGGTCGCCCCCCAGACGGCGGTCCCTCAGCCGGGCATTGATCGTGCTATCCCGGTGAATTGTGGCGTGCTGGCGGAAAAATATTCCTGGCGCCTGGTGGATGTCCAGAGGAGTCCTGAAAAATCGGCCTTGCGATCGCTGCCGGCCCGTCGGTTGCGATCCTTCCGTGGGGTGTGCCGTCGCTCCCGCCCGAGGAAGGATCGGCAACCGGGCCCAGGGTCGTACCCCCGACGAAGTTCTGTAGTGCCCGCTGCCGCGCCGCCGGTATACGCGTGCGCCGGTGAACTTCCGCGGTCGTCCTTTCGTCGCATGGTGGGTCGCCGTTGTATCCATGATGTTGACATGATGTTATTCGGCTCGTTCGTCGTCCCGGATGTGCCCGCCACCGCGCGGGCGCGGTTTGTTCGCGGAATTGGCGGGATCCATCGAGCTGATCGGTGCAGCGGCGGTGGTTCCGGCGCCAATAATCCGACGGATCTCACAGCGAGTGACGCTATCCCGGGGGCGGATCTGACGTTGAATACCGTCACACGATGCGAGCGGTGAACGGTCTTCGGTCGAGATCGAGGTTGTCATGGTCGTGGCACGATTCCTGAGCTCCCGCCGGAAGGGCGATCAGAACCGGCCCGCTTCGCACCGTCCGACGGCTTCTCGGTCGGGTGGCCGGTCAGGTGGTGGGCACGGCCGCGTCGGCGCGTGGCCGGACGAGGGTGAACCGGTCGAACGGGACCGGCGTCGGTGCACTGGAGTCGTACACGGTCACCCGGATGCTCGTCGAGCCGCCCGGTTCACCTGGATCCACCTCGAAAGCCGCGAAGGCGTATGGATGCTCCGGTGCCCGGAAGGCGAGCCAGGGCGCGTCCTCTCTCGCCCGGACCGATTGGCGATGCCACCGGCCGGGATCCTGTTCGTGCACGCCGACGATGACCCAGCAGGCGGGTGGATCGAACAGTGCGTGCGCGGACGGCGACGAGGATCCTCCGGTGCCCACGAGCAGGTGGACGGTGCCCGCCGAGGTGTCGAGCAGGTCACCGGCCCCGTCACCGGCCGCGGCGCCCGCTCCGTCAGCGGTCTTCCGGGCGGGCGTCGTCGCGCCGGGGGCCGGGCGGGGAGTCCGGGTCGCGCTGTCCGGCACGACCCCGCGCAGCGGATGAGTGCGCTCGTAGTGGTGCTCGTGGCCGCAGAGCACCAGATCCACCTCGTAGGTGTCGAACAACGGCAGCCATTCTTCCCGGATACCGAGGTCGGCGCCGTTGTGCTCCACCGCGGTCGACACCGCGGCGTGGTGCATGCCGACGACGATCCAGTCGATACCGGGATCGGCGCGGGCCTGTTTGAGGGTCTGTCTCAACCAGGAGGTCTGCCGGCCGGCGCTGTACCCATGGAGGTAGACCCGCCCGCTGTCCTGATAGCAGACGTCGGCGGCGCTGAGCATGACGAACCGCACGCCGCCGACGGTGAACGCGTACCAGAGCCCGGCGAGGTAGGCCTCCTCGTCGTGCTGGGGAAGGGCGAAGTAGGTCTGGTAGGCGGCGAGCCCCAGAGCTCCGTTGCCCCGCTCGGTCTCATGGTTGCCGTTGCAGGGCATCCACGGCCGGAACCGGGCGGAGGCGCTGATCATCGCGAACCAGTCGAACCAGGCGCGAACCGGATCCGTGCGCTGGTTTGCGTACGACAGGTCACCGTTCGCGAGGTTGAACAGTGGCGCGAGGCGTTCCACTCCGGTTATCACGTGGCGTGACGCAGCCGAGCCGTACGGATCGTGCGGCTCGTCGGTGCCCTGGTCGCCGAAGCAGGTGAAGCTGAAGGCGGCCCGATGCCGCGGAGCCGTGCGGAACGACCCGTGGGCMAAGCCCCAGCGCCCGTCATGACCCACGTCATAGCGGTAGTCGGCAGCCGGCAGGAGCCCGGACAGGTGCGCATGGTGGGCGAAGACCACCTCGTTCGTCAGGGCGTCCGTGTAGGAACGGGTGAGCGCGGTCACCGAGCCGGTAGATCCGCCAGCCGCCGGACCGAACCGTACCTGGGGCCGAGGGACGGCCGTTCGGGTCAGCCACGAGACGACCATGGACGTGGYGGGATCGGAGCCGAAGGTCAGGTGAACGCCGAGCGCGACGTCGGGACTACCAGTCACCAGCGGAGCTCTCCCGTTCGCCGAACCAGCAGTCCGAATCGTCCTCGGGGCGATGAAGTTGTGCCTGTGCTCGTGCCTGCGCCGGCAACCGGACCCGATCTCGCCGGATGCCCCGGCCGGCAAGGTGGTTACCCGGTGGCTGACATTTTCCCATATTCTGTTACCGGTCGCCGATCGAGCGGTGCGACCGAGCGATGTGTGAGAGAACGAACGTGTTCCAGCTCTGGAGCGACCAGCCCGGCTACGCGGCCGAGACTGCGATGGCCGGAGCAGCCGCGGGGCTACTCCGGCCATCGCGTCCGGCCCTCGCCGGGTCACCGGACTGGCCGCCTCCCGGGAGGCGGCACGGAATTCCCGACCGCCTACTCGCTGGACTTGGCCAGATCGACCGGCGGGGCATCGGGCACCTGGTTCGGCTTCGCCTCGCCGCGGAAGACGAACTTCGCCTCGTCACCGTCGCCTTCGACATCCCCGACGACGATCTCGCCCGGCTTGAGCGTGCCGTAGAGGATCTTCTCGGACAGGACGTCCTCGATCTCCCGCTGGATCGTCCGGCGCAGTGGCCGGGCACCCAGCACCGGGTCGTACCCCTTCTTCGCCAGAAGCGCCTTGGCGGCCGACGTCAACTCGAGAGCCATGTCCTTGTTCTTGAGCTGGGCGTCCACCCGGGCCAGCATGAGATCGACGATCTGGATGATTTCGGCCTCGGACAGCTGGTGGAAGACGATGATGTCGTCGATCCGGTTGAGGAACTCGGGCCGGAAGTGCTGCTTGAGCTCGTCCTGGACCTTCGCCTTCATCCGCTCGTAGTCGACGGCGCCTTGGCCGGTGGCGAAGCCGATGCCGGGGCCCTTGGAGATGTCCCGGGTGCCCAGGTTCGACGTCATGATCAGGACGGTGTTCTTGAAGTCGACCAGCCGGCCCTGGGAGTCGGTCAGGCGACCATCCTCCAGGATCTGCAGCAGCGTGTTGAAGACGTCGGGGTGGGCCTTCTCGACCTCGTCGAACAGGACCACCGAGAACGGCTTGCGCCGGACCCGTTCGGTGAGCTGGCCGCCCTCCTCGTAGCCGACGTAGCCGGGCGGGGAACCCACCAGCCGCGAGACGGTGTGCTTCTCCATGTACTCGGACATGTCGAGCTGGATGAGCGCGTCCTCGTCGCCGAAGAGGAACTCGGCGAGCGTCTTGGACAGCTCGGTCTTACCGACACCGGACGGGCCGGCGAAGATGAACGAGCCGCCGGGGCGCTTCGGGTCCTTCAGCCCGGCGCGGGTGCGCCGGATCGCCTGGGAGACGGCCTTGATGGCCTGCTGCTGGCCGATGACGCGCTTGTGCAGCTCGTCCTCCATGCGCAGGAGGCGCGCGGTCTCCTCCTCGGTGAGCTTGAAGACCGGGATGCCCGTCCAGATCGCGAGCACCTCGGCGATCTCCTCGTCGCCCACCTCGGCGACGACGTCCATGTCGCCGGCCTTCCACTCCTTCTCCCGCTTGGCCTTCTCGGAGAGGAGGGTCTTCTCCTTGTCCCGCAGGGACGCAGCCTTCTCGAAGTCCTGCGCGTCGATCGCGGACTCCTTGTCCCGGCGGACGGCGGCGATGCGCTCGTCGAACTCGCGCAGGTCCGGCGGGGCGGTCATCCGACGGATGCGCATCCGCGAACCCGCCTCGTCGATCAGGTCGATCGCCTTGTCCGGCAGGAACCGGTCGGAGATGTAACGGTCGGCCAGGGAGGCCGCCGCCACCAGGGCGGCATCGGTGATCGAGACGCGGTGATGCGCCTCGTACCGGTCCCGCAGCCCCTTGAGGATCTCGATCGTGTGCGCCACCGACGGCTCCGCGACCTGGATCGGCTGGAACCGCCGCTCAAGAGCGGCGTCCTTCTCCAGGTGCTTGCGGTACTCGTCGAGCGTGGTCGCGCCGATGGTCTGCAACTCACCCCGGGCGAGCATGGGCTTGAGGATCGACGCCGCGTCGATGGCACCCTCGGCCGCGCCCGCGCCGACCAACGTGTGCAGCTCGTCGATGAACAGGATGATGTCGCCGCGGGTCCGGATCTCCTTGAGGACCTTCTTCAGCCGCTCCTCGAAGTCACCGCGGTAGCGGGAACCGGCGACCAGAGCGCCGAGGTCGAGGGTGTAGAGCTGCTTGTCCTTCAGGGTCTCGGGCACCTCGCCCTTGATGATCGCCTGCGCCAGCCCCTCGACCACGGCGGTCTTGCCGACGCCGGGCTCGCCGATGAGGACGGGGTTGTTCTTGGTGCGGCGCGACAGCACCTGCATGACGCGCTCGATCTCCTTCTCGCGCCCGATGACCGGGTCGAGCTTGGACTCGCGCGCCGCCGCGGTGAGGTTGCGGCCGAACTGGTCGAGCACCAGGGAGGTGGACGGGGTCCCCTCGGCGGGCGCGCCGGACGTGGCGGTCTCGCCCTTGCCCTGGTAACCGGACAGCAGCTGGATGACCTGCTGCCGCACCCGGTTGAGGTCCGCACCCAGCTTGACGAGCACCTGAGCGGCGACACCCTCGCCCTCGCGGATCAGGCCCAACAGGATGTGCTCGGTGCCGATGTAGTTGTGACCGAGCTGCAGCGCCTCCCGAAGCGACAGCTCCAGGACCTTCTTCGCGCGCGGCGTGAACGGGATGTGCCCGCTCGGTGCCTGCTGCCCCTGGCCGATGATCTCTTCGACCTGTGACCGCACACCCTCAAGGGAGATGCCGAGGGACTCGAGAGCCTTGGCGGCGACGCCCTCGCCCTCGTGGATCAGGCCGAGCAGGATGTGCTCGGTCCCGATGTAGTTGTGGTTGAGCATCCTGGCCTCTTCTTGGGCCAGGACGACGACCCGACGTGCCCGGTCGGTGAATCTCTCGAACATGTGCGCTCCTTCGAGCTGCGACCGACCACACGACAGCCGGTATCCGCATGCTAGCTCCGCCGAGGCATGTCCTCACGCATCGAACAGAAACCTACCCGCCGGCACCGCCCACATCGTCGTGGGCGGCGGACCGGCGCAAGTGCCGGCCGTCCAGCGGAGACGTCTAATGCAACCGTGGCCGACCAGCCATGACTCCGTCACGTCGTTCCGCCAAGAGCAGAACGACGCCACCCGCTTCGCGACGCCACCCGCTTCGCGACGTCTCCGGTCGGACGTACGGTGYGGCGGGACGCGCCAGGCGGTGCGTCCCACCTCGGTGAGCCTCCTCACCGATGCTACCGACGGTAGTGGATGAGGAGGTGCATCTTGTTGTGATTCAACTCACATGTATATCGTT
Source organism: Frankia sp. KB5 (assembly GCF_002099325.1). Classification (NCBI taxonomy): domain Bacteria; kingdom Bacillati; phylum Actinomycetota; class Actinomycetes; order Frankiales; family Frankiaceae; genus Frankia; species Frankia sp. KB5. The sequence goes on from NZ_MRUJ01000084.1 coordinate 10,534, forward strand.
TTGCGTTGTCAATGTTACTCATTGTCGTCGCCCTGGGGAGTTTCGGCGACGGATCTTGCTTGCATCTCGCGAGTAACTACTTTACGTGCGCATACTCGGGCTGTACTTCGGGTGGCTCTCAGACCGCAAGGCCTCCATTGCCCTGCGTGTCGATCCAGGCGCGCAGCCGTTCCTCGCGATCCTGGTCACCAGTAAAGGGACACGAGGTGCAGTAGTCGTCACCAAGCCGGTAGGCCAGGCAGCACGACCCACGGCGTATGCCGGTGTACCGCCGGCCGTGGTGGACGAACTCGTGCCAACGGGGCCGGGCCCGGATGGTGGGCGTGGCCCGGGAGAAGAAGGCGTCGGCCTCCACTCGGCCGAGGTGGGGATCGCCGGTCGCGCGCTCGGTCAGCAGGAAGGCGCGGGCGCACTGCGCGGCCACCGCACCCCACAGCGCCGGAAGGCCGAGCCGGACCCGTCCCCGCAGCTCCTCGACGAACGGTTGGAGATGCGCGAGCACCTCCTCGACCAGGCGACMGCGCAACGCGGCGACGTCCCCGACCACGCCGATCCGGGCATTCATCCCGTCTCCGGCGGTGGCGCCCCCCGCGATCGGGTCATCCGCCAGGACGGTCATGGCCGGTCGGTGGAACGCGGTCTGGTCGAACCAGCCGCCGTCGAGGACGCGCAGGGACATCGTCGCCGGGGTCAGGGCCGGCACCCGGTGCAGGAGGACGAAACAGGCGATGGCCGGGGCGGCGACGTTCGCCGAGTACCAGTTCGCCAGGTAGCTCGCGGCGACCTCCGGGCTGGCGCCGTGCGTGTCGCCCACCCGGGCCAAGGCCTCGGCCACGCCTGCTGGCCCGGTCAGGAAGGCACAGTCGGCCCAGCCCGGGCCGTCCGGCATCCCGAACTGCACACCGCGTGGCTCCAGCACCTCGGCGAGGTCCCGCAGGCTCGCCTCGAACGGCGGTTCGGCGCACTGAACGGTACCCCCGGAGAATTCCGGCGCCGTCCCCTCGGGGGCCACCTCCCTGGAAGGCGCCGCCGGGGACGCCGCCGAGCCGGTGCGGCGTTCGTTCACCGACTGCTTCACTGCCGGGACCGGGAGGTGTGTCGCGGCTGGGCCGGGCGTAGCTGTGCCAGGGTGCGGGATCTCCCGCGGAGTGGCGTGAGCGTGAGCATGAGCATAACTTTARGTAAGCCTAACTTCATGTCTGGCGTCAACTGGAGTCGCCATCAGTGCTATGCCCACGAGTCATCGGGTCGGCATCATGAGTGGTTCGACATCGCGCGGTTGCCGGGATGGTMGGCCCGCGTCACCAGCTGTCCATGGCGAGATGGCGCTGGACGGCCTCGGCGATGGCCTGCTGCCCGTGCATGGTGGGGTGCGCRCTCAGATCACGTGTCGGTCCGAACAGATTGACCGGAGCCACCCACGGGTCCGGTGTGCAGATTTCGTGACCGCGTAGCACCCGATCCGTCGAGACGAACTCCACTCCCGCATCCGACGCGGCTTTTCTGATGACCCGGTCGAGCTGTCTGTTCAGCCTCGTCAGCTGTCGACGTTCCCTGTTGGTCAGCCAGGTACAGATGTTGTTGAGTTGGTTGTCCGGAAATATGTAGGGATAGCCGACCACGATGATCCGCGAATGCGGGGCGGCGGCCTTCACCGCCGTGTAGTTGGCGCTCAGGACACCCGGGAGTTCCTTGGTGACAAGATCGCGCTCGCGGCGGTCGTTGCCATCCCAGAAGCATCTCCACGCATAACAACTGAAGATGACTCTGCCGAATCCGGCATCGTTGCCGCCGATGGTGATGGTGACGACGTCCGGGGCCCGGCCCAGTGCACGTAGCTGGGCCAGCTGGGGTTTCTCGCCCTTGAATGACTCGTGTAGGGCGCCGGTGGTGGCTCCGGAACACGCGGCGAACAGCGAGACGGTGACCCCCGATCCCATACCGMCCAGTAGTCGTGGCCAGGCCTGGCTGCTCCGCCGGCACCGGGGGGCCAGCGAGTCGAAGGGGGGATTGCCCTCTCCCGAGGAGTAGGAGTCGCCCAGYACGGCCAGGGTACGGGGCTGCGGACCGGCCGAAGCCGGATCATTCCAACCGTATGTAATCGGAACCGCGGCGAACAAGAATGCTGCCATCGCGGTGACAAGAAAGGGATGAGTGAAGTATCCGCTGCCGGGATGTGACGATACGCCGGGTTGTGTTCCCGAGATTCGGTCCCGCATGGCAMGGAATCGTAACCGAGTCGCGGGAGGGCGGTCCGTCGAACCCGGTGGCTGTCGCTMGGCAGAGTCGGTTGCCTAATCCGCTGGACCGGCCGAAGCCCCGGAGATGCACGATCGTCGTAATTAGCCTGGTCGCCGTAAGGCAGCCCGAACGAGCCCGAACGAGCCCGGTCGGGATCGGTCGGGACCGGATCAGATATTCTTCTCGAAGACGAGACGCAGGCCGATGAGTGTCAGATGGGGCTCGTGACGGTCAAGGGTCTCACTTTCCTTGATGACCACGGACGCGAGACCCCCGGTGGCGATCGCCACCGCATCCGTGTCCAGCTCGGCCCGGATGCGGCGTACCAGGCCGTCCACCTGGCCGGCGACGCCGTAGATCATGCCAGACTGGAGTGCCTCGACCGTGCTCTTGCCGATGACGGAACGTGGCGCGACCAGTTCCACCTTACGGAGCTGGGCCGCCCGGGACGCGAGTGCGTCCAGCGCGATCTCGATGCCCGGTGCGAAGATTCCGCCGATGAACTCGCCGCGTGCCGAGACGATGTCCAGGTTCGTCGAGGTGCCGAAGTCGACGACGATCGCCGGCCCGCCGTAGAGGTGGTGCGCGGCGAGTGTGTTCATGATGCGGTCCGCRCCGGCTTCCTTCGGATTGTCGATGAGGATGGGAACCCCGGTCCGCGTCCCCGGTTCGACGATGACGACCGGGATGTCGTGGAAGGCCCGGACCACCATCCGGCGCAGCGCTCGAAGCGCGGCGGGAACGGTTGAGCAGATCGAGACACCGGTGACCTGGTACTCGCCGAGCAGGCCGCGGTAGAGAAGCACCAGTTCGTCCGCGGTCGCCTGCGGGTCGGTGCGTACCCGCCAGGAGTCGGCGAGGTGTTCACCCTCGAACACGCCGACGACGGTGTTGGTGTTACCGACGTCGATGGCGAGCAGCATCAGGATTCCTCCACGATCAGATCCTCGATCGGTGGGCCCGCGGTGGCCGATCCCGGGCGATGATCGGGGTCCAGGGCGAGATCGAGGCCGAGGTCGAGAGCGGGCGCCGAATGGGTCAGGGCGCCGACGGCGAGATAGTCGACGCCGACGGCTGCCACCGCCGCCGCCGTTCGCAGGGTCAGGCCGCCGCTCGCCTCGAGCCGCACCCCGGCCGGACGGGCGAGCTGGACCGCGGCTCGCAGGTCCGCCAGCGACATATTGTCGCAGAGGATGAGATCACATCCGGCATCGACGGCCTCCGCGACCTGGTCGACGGTGTCGCATTCGACCTCGACGGGCAGCCCGGGGAACCGTGCCCGCACCGCGGCGAACGCCGCCGCCACGCCGCCCGCCGCGACCACGTGGTTGTCCTTGATCAGGGCTGCGTCCGTCAACGACATGCGGTGGTTCACCCCGCCCCCGCAGCGCACCGCGTACTTCTCCAGCGCGCGCAGGCCGGGTAGCGTCTTGCGGGTGTCGCGGATCATCGCGCCGGTGCCGGCGACCGCGTCGACCCAGGCCCGCGTCAGGGTGGCGATCCCGGACAGGTGGCACAGCAGGTTCAGCGCGGTACGTTCGGCGGTGAGCAGGCCGCGGACCGGCCCGTTGACGTAGGCCACCGTGGTACCCGGCGGGACAGGGTCGCCGTCGCGAGCGGTCAGGGTGACGGTCGCGGCCGGCCCGAGCAGGCTCTCGAAGACGGCGGCGGCGACCGGCAGGCCGGCGACGACGCCCGCGGCCCGCGAGACGATGGCGCCGTGCCCGACGAGAGCGGGGTCGACCGTCGCCTCGGAGGTCGCGTCGACCGCGCCGATCTGGCCGGTCACCTCGTTCTCCTCCCAGACCGGGAGGTCCTCCACGAGCGCGCGGCCGACCAGGGCCACCACCCCGTCCGGGTCGAGGCCGGCCGAGGCGAGGGCACTGCGGGTGGCGGGCGAGAGCCGTCCGCCGGGCACACCGGCGGAACCGGGCCCGCAGACGGAGCCGGGCGCGGAACCGCTCACCGCGAGCCGCGCATGGGCTCGACGTCCACGATCAGTTCCCCTTCTGGATTGAGCCGGGTGAGGATCCGGCCGAGCCAGTGTTCGTCGTCCCGCTCACCGAAGTCCTCTCGCCAATGGGACCCGCGGGTCTCCGTCCGGCTGGCGGCGGCGGCGGCGAGGGCCGTCGCAACCGTGCGCAGGTTGGTCATCTCCCAGGCCGGCGGCCCGGCCGTGACCGTCGCCCCGCTGACCCGCAGGTCCCCGAGACCGGCCAGTACCTTCGCCGTCGCCCGCAGGCTGTCCGCGCTGCGCAGCACCCCGGCACCGTCGGTCATCGCGCGCGCGAGCTCCGCGCGTTCGGCGGGGTCGGTCAGACCACTGCCGCGACCGACCACCGGCGCGGCGGGGATGGCGACGCGGTGCCGGCCGCCGGGCGCTGTGCCGGCCAGGTGCTCCGCGATGCGTGCGGCGAAGACCAGCCCCTCCAGCAGGCTGTTCGACGCGAGCCGGTTGGCGCCGTGCACCCCGGTGCAGGCCACCTCCCCGCAGGCGTACAGGCCGGCCACGCTCGTGCGGCCCCACAGATCCGTGCGCACCCCGCCGCTGGCGTAGTGGGCGGCCGGCGCGACGGGGATCGGCCTGGCGACCGGATCGATGCCGGCGGACCGGCAGCGCGCGGTGATCGAGGGAAACCGCCGCTCGATGGTCGCCGCGCCCAGCCCCCGGGCGTCCAGGAACAGGTGATCGACCCCCTGGGCCGCCATGACCCGCGACATCTGCTTGGCGACGACGTCGCGCGGCGCGAGGTCGGCCAGCCGATGGACGCCCGCCATCACCCGTTCGCCGGCCGCGTCGACGAGAACGGCACCCTCCCCCCGCATGGCCTCGCTGACCAGTGGCTGCTGGCCCCCGAGCAGTTCGGCGACGGCGCCCGGCCTGGACGGGGGTAGCCACAGGGCGGTCGGGTGGAACTGGACGAACTCCAGGTCCGCGACGACGGCGCCCGCGCGCAGAGCCAGCGCCACCCCGTCCCCGGTGGAGACGCCGGGATTGGTCGTCGACGCGAAGATCTGCCCCATCCCGCCGGTCGCCAGGACCACCGCGCCCGCCGTCACCGCGCCGACGCCGTCCCG
>NZ_MRUJ01000085.1:0-30482 GCF_002099325.1 Frankia sp. KB5
ACGGCGGCGGCGACCGGCAGGCCGGCGACGACGCCCGCGGCCCGCGAGACGATGGCGCCGTGCCCGACGAGAGCGGGGTCGACCGTCGCCTCGGAGGTCGCGTCGACCGCGCCGATCTGGCCGGTCACCTCGTTCTCCTCCCAGACCGGGAGGTCCTCCACGAGCGCGCGGCCGACCAGGGCCACCACCCCGTCCGGGTCGAGGCCGGCCGAGGCGAGGGCACTGCGGGTGGCGGGCGAGAGCCGTCCGCCGGGCACACCGGCGGAACCGGGCCCGCAGACGGAGCCGGGCGCGGAACCGCTCACCGCGAGCCGCGCATGGGCTCGACGTCCACGATCAGTTCCCCTTCTGGATTGAGCCGGGTGAGGATCCGGCCGAGCCAGTGTTCGTCGTCCCGCTCACCGAAGTCCTCTCGCCAATGGGACCCGCGGGTCTCCGTCCGGCTGGCGGCGGCGGCGGCGAGGGCCGTCGCAACCGTGCGCAGGTTGGTCATCTCCCAGGCCGGCGGCCCGGCCGTGACCGTCGCCCCGCTGACCCGCAGGTCCCCGAGACCGGCCAGTACCTTCGCCGTCGCCCGCAGGCTGTCCGCGCTGCGCAGCACCCCGGCACCGTCGGTCATCGCGCGCGCGAGCTCCGCGCGTTCGGCGGGGTCGGTCAGACCACTGCCGCGACCGACCACCGGCGCGGCGGGGATGGCGACGCGGTGCCGGCCGCCGGGCGCTGTGCCGGCCAGGTGCTCCGCGATGCGTGCGGCGAAGACCAGCCCCTCCAGCAGGCTGTTCGACGCGAGCCGGTTGGCGCCGTGCACCCCGGTGCAGGCCACCTCCCCGCAGGCGTACAGGCCGGCCACGCTCGTGCGGCCCCACAGATCCGTGCGCACCCCGCCGCTGGCGTAGTGGGCGGCCGGCGCGACGGGGATCGGCCTGGCGACCGGATCGATGCCGGCGGACCGGCAGCGCGCGGTGATCGAGGGAAACCGCCGCTCGATGGTCGCCGCGCCCAGCCCCCGGGCGTCCAGGAACAGGTGATCGACCCCCTGGGCCGCCATGACCCGCGACATCTGCTTGGCGACGACGTCGCGCGGCGCGAGGTCGGCCAGCCGATGGACGCCCGCCATCACCCGTTCGCCGGCCGCGTCGACGAGAACGGCACCCTCCCCCCGCATGGCCTCGCTGACCAGTGGCTGCTGGCCCCCGAGCAGTTCGGCGACGGCGCCCGGCCTGGACGGGGGTAGCCACAGGGCGGTCGGGTGGAACTGGACGAACTCCAGGTCCGCGACGACGGCGCCCGCGCGCAGAGCCAGCGCCACCCCGTCCCCGGTGGAGACGCCGGGATTGGTCGTCGACGCGAAGATCTGCCCCATCCCGCCGGTCGCCAGGACCACCGCGCCCGCCGTCACCGCGCCGACGCCGTCCCGGCTGCCCTCCCCCAGCACGTGCAGGGTGGCGCCGGCGGCCCGGCCGTCGGAGTCGAGCAGCAGGTCGAGGACCAGGGCGTGTTCGATGACCTCGATGCTCTCATCGGCCCGGACGGCGGTGATCAGGGCGCGTTCCACCTCCAGGCCGGTGGCGTCCCCACCCGCATGGATGATGCGGTTGCGCAGATGGCCGCCCTCCCGAGTGAGGGCGAACGAGCCGTCGGTGGTCCGATCGAACCGGGCGCCGAGCTCGGCGAGCTCACGCACCCGCGCCGGTCCGTCGCGGACCAGCACTCGGGCTGCGTCCTCGTCGCACAGCCCGACGCCGGCGACCAGGGTGTCGGCAAGATGATCATCGGGCGAGTCCTCCGCGGCGAGCGCGGCGGCGATCCCACCCTGCGCCCACCGGGTCGACCCGGCGTCGAGGTGCGCCTTGGTCACCAGCAGCACCCGGGCGGCGGGCAGCGCCCGGCGCAGGTGCAGGACCGTCGTGAGCCCGGCGATGCCCGAACCGATGACGACGACGTCCGCGGCGCGCATCCATCCCGGGCGGGGCGCGCCGAGCCGGCAAGGTAGCACGGTCACTGCGTAGCCATGGCCGATCGGACCGCCGCCGCGGCTGTGGGTACCGGGATGTCGACCGGGATGTCGCCACGCAGGCTCGAYGGGTCGCCGGGGAGCGGTTCGGCCGGGTCGTCGCCGTGCCCGATGATCCGGTTTGCCGCGTCGACGAACAGCACCTTCGGGACGTRCCGGCGCGCCTCAGCGTCGTCCATGAGCCCGTACGCAATGATGATCACTAGGTCGCCCGGCTGGACCAGGYGCGCCGCGGCACCGTTAATACCGATGATCCCGCTTCCCGCCGGTCCCGCGATGGCGTACGTCTCCAGCCGGGCGCCGTTGTTGATGTCGACGATCGTGACCTGCTCGCCAGGCAGCAGGTCGGCGGCGGCCAGCAGGTCCGCGTCGATCGTCACGGAGCCCACGTAGTGCAGATCGGCCTGGGTGACCGTGGCACGGTGGATCTTGGCGGTGAGCATGGTGCGCAACACGGTCAGGCTCCCGGGTGATCGCGGTCGGCGGGACGGTCCGGTCGGGGGGTGACGGCGGGGGATCCGGCTGATGCCGGAGTTCCGGTGGGGGCCGGCGCCGGGGATTCCGGAGGCAGGACGAGATCGATGTTGTCGATCAGGCGGGTGGTGCCCACCCGGGCGGCGACGAGTAGCAGGGCGGGACCGCTCCGGACCGGACGTAGATCGTCGGGGCTGRCCAGGGCGAGGTAGTCCACGTCCACCCCGTCCGCGGCGGCYAGAACCTCCCGCGCGGTCGCGAGCACGGTGTCCCGCCCGCCCGCCTGGGCCCGTGCCCCGGCGGCGAGCGCTCGGGACAGCGCGAGCGCGCTGCGCCGCTGGTCGGGGGTCAGGTAGACGTTCCGGCTCGACATCGCGAGGCCGTCGGGCTCGCGCACGGTCTCCACGCCGATCACGGTGACGTCGAAGGCGAGGTCCGCGACCATCCGGCGGATGCAGACCAGCTGCTGGGCGTCCYTGCGCCCGAAGAACGCCAGGTCCGGACGGACCAGGTGGAGCATGGTCCCCACCAGGGTCAGCATCCCATCGAAATGGCCCGGACGGGCGGCGCCTTCAAGCAGCTCACCGAGCGGCCCGGCCTGCAACCGGACGAGCGGCGGCGGGTCGTGGATCGCCCGGGGGACGAAGACGAGATCGACCCCCTCCCCCGCGCACACGTCGAGATCGGCGGYCAGGGTGCGCGGGTACCGGTCGAGATCCTCACCCGCGCCGAACTGCAGCGGATTAACGTAGATCGTGGCAACCACCTGGTCCGCCTGGGCCCGGGCGGCGCGCAACAGCGAGGCGTGGCCCTCGTGCAGCGCTCCCATTGTCATGACGACGGCCCTGGTCGGGCGCGGGTGCCCGGCTGCCGCCCGAGTGGGCGCGTCGTCCGGYGCGGGCGGACCGCCCTCACCCCGCCGGGCGATGTTGGCCTGCCGGTCGAGCGCGGCGAGCCCGGCGCGCAGCTCGGCCCGGTCTCTGGCCAGGACGGGACGGGACGAGCCGGGGAGCGTGCTGGGCCGGGCGGAGGGGGCAATGCTCCTTGCGGAGGGGACCGTGGCGGTGGCCGCCTGATCGCGGGATTCCGTCGATGGGCGGCCGGGCGTGGTGGAGGAAACAGTAGTCATGATCCGTTCCAGTCCTCGGATGGGGTACCGGACGTCGTTGGCAACTGTAACTCGGCTGCAATGGTTGCCGCCCTCCCCTGTGAGCTGGGCTTCGTTCGGGCGATCGTCCCGAACGAAGCCCTCTGCTCACGCCGGAAGGTGCAATTTGTTGCTTTATGACGTTATGCGCCACTTCGTGGGGGCGGCGAGTCCACCGGAGTTCAGGCCCCGGCGTGCGTGGGCTCAGCCCGCTCAGGGGCCTCGGCCTCCTCGGGGGAGGAGGGCGTGGGGGCTCCTGGGCGGGTGTGCTGCGCGACGTAGGTGCCGGCGGCGATCGCCGCCGCGACCGGCCATTCGATGATTGAGGCCGCGGCGAGCCCGCCGAGTCCCAGGTAGTAGGCGCTCTTGCCCAGTGACGGCCACTGCATGCTCGTACCTCGTCCAACCTCGAACCGCGACGTGAGTAGYGGTGCCCGGACCGTGAAGGTGCGTGTGCCAGACGACCGCTCGGGGCCCGTGGGCGCGGCCGGCTGCTGCTGGTCCCGCTCAGGGGCAGAGGTGTCCGTGTCCTCCCGGTGCGGCTGTGGCCGTGCCCGTGGCGGGGTGTCCGTCTTCGTGGCCATGGCAGCTCACCTCTCTCGATATCTCGATCTCCTTCTAGGAGAGAACCTAAGATGAACTTATAGTACCCAGAAGATAACTTCTCGTGTTGTTCGCGGTGCGAGCGCGGTCAGACGGTGGACAGGTAGTCCTTGAAGGAGATGCCGGTCAGCCGCTCGTAGGCCTCCACGTAACGGGCCCGGGTCGCCTCGACAACGTCCGCGGGCAGCTCCGGCCCCGGCGCGGTCCTGTCCCAGCCGGTACTCGYCAGATAGTCACGGATGTACTGCTTGTCGAAGGACGGCTGGGAGGCCCCGGGCCGCCAGGTGTCCTCCGGCCAGAACCGGGACGAGTCAGGGGTCAGGACCTCGTCGGCGAGCCGCAGCGTGCCCTGGGTGTCATGACCGAACTCGAACTTGGTGTCAGCGAGCAGGATGCCGCGCTCGGCTGCGAGGACACTGGCCCGGCCGAAGATCTGCAGGGTCAGCCGCTCGAGCTCGGCGRCAAGCTCGGTGCCGATCCGGCCGGCCGCGTCGGCCCGGCTGATGTTCTCGTCGTGCTCACCGATCGGCGCCTTCGTGGACGGCGTGTAGATCGGTGCCGGCAGCTTGCTGCCGTCCACCAGCCCGGTGGGTAGGGGATGCCCGCTGACCGCGCCGGTGCGCTGGTAGTCCTTCAGCCCGCTGCCGGTCAGATAACCACGGGCGACGCACTMGATCTGCACCATGTTCAGGCGTCGGCACAGCATCGACCGGCCACGCAGCTGCTCCGTGTACGGAGTGAGCTCGGCCGGGTACTCGTCGACGTTCGAACTGACGACGTGGGACGGGACCAGGTCGGCGAGYTGGTCGAACCACCACAGCGAAAGCCCGGTGAGAACGGCTCCCTTGTCGGGAATCTCGGTCGGTAGGACCACGTCGAACGCCGAGATGCGGTCGCTGGCGACCAGCAGCACGGCGTCGTCCCCGACCGCGAACAGCTCCCGGACCTTGCCCGAACCCAGGTGGGTGAGTCCGGCGAATTCCTCATGTGTCAGCGGCATAGACAGACCGTACCCAGGGAGAACAACAGCACCTGCCGGCCGGGGCACCGCGCCATGCCTGCGCGGCTGCGCGGCGGGTCAGGTGCGGGGGTGCGGGTCAGGTGAGGGCCGCCAGGGCGTCGAAGACCGAGCCGAGGCGCTCGGTGTAGCGCTCGGGCCGGCTCACCTCGTTGAGCCTGGCCTCGTCCAGGGGCAGGCCGCGGTCGCCGGCGTGCTTGCGCAGCGTTTCCCAAAACGGCACGCCGGTCTGCCAGGTCTCCATCGCCGCCGCCTGGGTGACAGCGTAGGCGTCCTCGCGGGACAGCCCCGTCTCGACGAGTTCGAGCAGCACCGCCGAGGTGTAGACCAGCCCGCCCGTGGCATCGAGGTTCGCCCGCATCCGTGCGGTGTCCACGACCAGCCCGGTGACCAGCCGGGTCGTCAGGTGCAGCAGGTAGTCGACGCCGGTGGCGGCATCCGGCAGCGCGATGCGCTCGGTGGAGGAGTGGGAGATGTCGCGCTCGTGCCACAGCGGCACGCCCTCCAGCACCGGGACGTACTGCGCCCGGACGATCCGGGCGAGCCCGGCGATGCGCTCCGACATGATCGGGTTCTTCTTGTGGGGCATCGCGGAGGAGCCCTTCTGCCCGGAGCCGAACGGCTCGGACAGCTCCCGGACCTCCGTGCGCTGGCCGTGCCGGACCTCCAGGGCGACCGCCTCGCAGACGGTCGCGAGCCCGGCCAGCGCCGCGACCCAGGAGGCGATGCCGTCGCGCAGCACGACCTGGGTGGCCACCGGGGCCGCGGTGAGGCCCAGCTTGTCGGCCACGTAGGCCTCGACGTCGGGGTCGATGTTGGAGTACGTCCCGACCGCGCCGGAGATCTTGGCGACGGCCACGTCCGCGCGGGCCGCGCGCAGCCGGTCGCGGCAGCGGGCGAGCCCGAACGCCAGGTCCGCGACGCGGTGCCCGAACACCGTCGGCTCGCCGTGGATGCCGTGCGTCCGGCCGACCCGCAGGGTGTTCCGGTGGGCCAGGCCGAGGTCGCGCAGCGCGGCGACGAGAATGTCCGCCCGGGCGAGCAGCAGGTCGGTCGACTCGACCAGCTGCAGCGCGAGCGCCGTGTCGAGCAGGTCGGAGGAGGTCATGCCGAAGTGCACGTAGGCGGCGGCGGACCGGGGTTCGGTGCGGTCGGCCCAGGCGGTCAGGAAGGCGATGACGTCATGCTGGGTGACGGCCTCCACCTCGGCGACGGCTTCGGGCGTCGGAGCGGGGGCGGCCCGGACCGGCTCGATGGAATCGGCGGGGATGCGGCCCGCGGCGGCGTGCGCCTCCATGACCAGCACCTCGACGCGACACCACAGCTCGTACTTGTGCGCCTCCGACCACACCCGGCCCATCTCCGCCAGGGTGTACCGGCCGATCATGGCTGGCTGCCGGCCGCGGCCGCCGCGCTCAGCCCGTCCGCCGCGGCCTGCTCGAACTCGTCCTTGAACGCGGCCAGCTTCAGCCCCAGATCGGGATCGGCCAGCGCCAGGATCTGGATCGCCAGGATCGCCGCGTTCGTCGAGTTGTTCAGACCCACGGTCGCGACCGGGACGCCCGGCGGCATCTGCGCGATGGCGAGCAGCGAGTCCATGCCGTCCAGCGCCCCGCCGGAGATCGGCACGCCGATTACCGGCAGCGTGGTGAGGGCCGCAATGGTGCCGGGCAGCGCGGCGGCCAGGCCTGCCCCGGCGATGACCACCGAGATGTCGCGGGCCCGTAGCTGACCCACGTAGTCGGCGAGGGTGCGCGGCGCGCGGTGCGCCGACAGCGACACCTGCTCGTAGGGCACACCGAAGCGTTCCAGAGTGGCGCCGGCCTTGCTCATGGTCTGGGTGTCCGACGGTGATCCGAAGACGATCGCCACCTGGGGATGATCCGGCCCGGGGGTGCTCTGCGACACGGTCTACTCCTTCTTTCTATGTCCTGCGGGATCCTCGCCGGACGCGACGTCCGTTCGACGGACGTCGGCCGCGTGGCGCATCCGGGACGGATCTCCGATGTCGGTGCGGTAATGGGCGCCGGGCAGCGAGATGCGGCTGACGGCCTCGTAGGCCGATCCTCGCGCGGACTCCAGGTTGGAGCCGATGGCCGTGACGGACAGCACACGGCCGCCGGCCGAGACGACCCGACCATCCGGCTCCCTGCGGGTACCGGCGTGCAGGATGTCGACGCCGGCCAGCGCGCCGGCGGCGGYGAGCCCGCGGATCGGGTCGCCGAGCCTGGGGGCCGCCGGATAGCCGTGCGCGGCGACGACGACGCTGATCGCCGCGCCGGAGCGCCACACCGGTGCCCGCCGGCCGGAGAGCACGTCCGTCAACGGCGTCGTGAGCAGGGCGAGGATGGCCTGCACCTCGGGGTCACCGAAGCGCACGTTGAACTCCACCACCCGCGGCCCGCGGGTGGTCAGCGCGAGCCCGGCGTAGAGCAGACCGGTGAACGGGGTGCCGCGCCGGGCCATCTCGGCCACCGTCGGCCGGATCACCGTGGTGACGATCTTCGCCGGCAGGCCATGCGAGGCCCAGGGCAGCGGGGTGTACGCGCCCATCCCCCCGGTGTTCGGGCCGGTGTCGCCGTCGCCGACCCGTTTGTGATCCTGCGCCGGCAGCATCGGGAGGACCGCGCCGGACTCGGTCACCACGGCGAACAGGGAGACCTCGGGCCCGTCGAGGTACTCCTCGAGGACAACCCGGTCGTCCGGTCCGCGCAGGCTCGCGCGGACCGCGGCGACGGCCGCGTCGCGATCCTCGGTCACCGTGACGCCCTTGCCGGCGGCGAGCCCGTCGTACTTCACCACGTACGGTGGCCCGAAGACRTCCAGGTCGGCCAGGGCGGGCTCGATCTCGGTGTGGTCGCGAGAGGCCGCCGTGGGCACCCCGGCGGCGCGCATGACCTCCTTGGCGAACGCCTTGCTGCCCTCCAGCCGGGCCGCGGCCGCGCTCGGGCCGAAGACCGCGAGACCGCGGGCGCGTATCTCGTCGGCGGCCCCGGTTACCAACGGCATCTCCGGACCGATGACGGTGAGGTCCGCGCCGACCGCCTCAGCAAGGTCGGCGACGGCGTCCGGGTCAGCGACGTCGAGCGGGCGGGGCTCGGCGAGCTCGGCGGTTCCGGCGTTTCCGGGCGCGCAGACCAGCGAGCCGACCCGGGGATCGCGGGCGAGCGCCCGGCACAGCGCGTGTTCACGGCCGCCGGAGCCGACAACAAGAATCTTCATCAGTTCACCTCGCGACGCAAGCAGCGGCCCGGTGCGCGGCGGCGAATTCCCGGTAATGCCGGCGGAGCGGGCCGCGTCGCCGCCACGGCCGTGCGCGGGGGACGCGAGGGTCGGTGGCGGCCGTCACCGGTTGTCCCTGGCGCGCGGCGCCGGGACGGAGATCCGGACCGGGCGCGGGTGCCATCGCGAACCGGCGAACCCCGTCTGGGGCATCGCGTCGTCGCAGTTCGGTCGGGTCACGGTTCCACAGTAGCGGGTGTGCTGATCATCGTGCGCGTCGTGCCCGGTCGGTGCCGGTGACTCCCGGCCGATCACCTGGGACGATCCGCGCTGAGCGACTACAGCCCGACACCCGACCGCCAGAGCAGGTGGGCCATGCCGTGCACCAGGTGCAGCGCGCAGYGGCGTGCGTCCACCTCGGCCATGCCCGCGACGATGGCGGCGGCGTCGACCGGCCAGACCCGGACCTCCCGGCCGAGCACGGTCAGYGGGGCGGGATCGTCGCGGCCTTCGAAGGCGCGCCCACCCGGTTCGACGAACAGGTGCAGCGACCGCCCCGCAGCCGGGAAGTTCTCGCAGCGCCAGTACAGCAGCGGCCACGCCTGCAGCCGTTCCCGCCGTCCCGGCCAACGCCGGCGGCGACCGGGGTCAACGGCCGCCTCACCCGCGTCCGCCCGGTCCGCCCGATCCGCCCGGTCCGCCCGATCCGCCGGGTCGGCCCGGGCCGCCGGGTCCGTGACCGCCCGTGTCGCCCGTGTCGCCCCGCCCTCGCTCAGGTCCAGCGCGGGCAGCGGCCGCCCGGCACGGTACCGCGCCGGCGCGCGGTGCGGCGCGGTGCGGGTCGCCCGCACCGTGACCGGTGGTACCAGGTGTTCGGCCGCGCAGAAGTCCAGGAAGTCACGGATCTGGGCGTCGACGTGACTGGCGACGGCCGCGGCGCGTTCGAGCCRCTGTGCCTCGGCCCGCTTCGAGCTCCGGATGGYGTGGCTGCCCCGCAGCAGCACGTCGGTCAGGGTCTGCGGCAGAGCCTCGCCGGTGGGGGAGAACCCGACCGGCCAGGCGTCGGAGTCGGTCGGGTGCAGGTAACCGCGTCTCACGGCTGGTGGCCAACGGGCCGGTTGCGGGGCTTCGGCCGGTTCCGGCAGCGACAGCGGTGTCCGCCCGGGGATGGAAGGATCGTCATCCGACGGCCGGGACCTGACAACGGCCACCGCCACCACCCCCGGACGTCATTGCTTTGCGTGACCRCCCAAGCGTCGACGGTAATGCTTCCGGGTGCAACCGGAACCGACCGGATCTCGGCCCGCGCCGGGCGGGATCAGATCAGGTCCGTTCCGGACCAGTCGTTTCAGACCAGGTCATTGATGACGAGCGTCTGGTCCCGCCCGGGACCGACGCCGACCGCCGACACCGGGGCGCCGGAGAACTCCTCCAACGCCCTGATGTAGTCCTTCGCGGCGCCGGGCAGGTCGGCGAACGACCGGACGTCGGAGATGTCCTCGTGCCAGCCGGGCAGGTCGGTGTAGATCGGCTTGGCGTGGTGGAACTCGGTCTGGGTCATGGGCATCTCGTCAACCCGTTCGCCGCCGAGGTCGTAGCCGACGCAGATGGGCACCCGGTCGAAGCCCGACAGGACGTCCAGTTTGGTGAGGAAAAGGTCGGTCAGGCCGTTGACCCGCACCGCGTAGCGGGCGATTACGGCGTCGAACCAGCCGGTGCGCCGCGCCCGGCCGGTCGTCACGCCGAACTCCCCGCCGATGCGGCGCAGCTCCTCTCCGACCTTGTCGTCCAGTTCGGTGGGGAAGGGGCCGGCGCCGACCCGGGTCGTGTAGGCCTTGATGATGCCGATCACCCGACTGATCCTCGTCGGGCCGATGCCGGCGCCGGTGGCCGCGTAGCCGGCGGTCGGGTTCGATGACGTGACGAACGGGTAGGTGCCGTGGTCGACGTCGAGGAGGGTGCCCTGGGAGCCTTCGAGCAGCACGACCTTGCCCGCGCGCAGCGCCCGGTCGAGGATCAGACCGGTGTCGGCGATGTGGGGTTGCAGGCGTTTCGCGTAGTCGGCGTACTCCTCGACCACCTCGTCGAGCTCGATCCGGCGCCGGTTGTAGACCTTGGCCAGGACCTGGTTCTTCTCCCGTAGCACCAGTTCGAGCTTCWTGTGGAAGATGCCCGGGTCGAGGAGATCCTGCACTCTGATGCCCGTACGGGCAACCTTGTCGCCGTAGGTGGGACCGATGCCGCGACCGGTGGTACCGATCCGCGCCTTGCCCAGGTAACGCTCGATGACCCGGTCCAGCGCCCGGTGATGGGGCATGATCAGATGGGCGTTCGCGCTGATCAGGAGCCGGGAGACGTCGATGCCGCGGGCGGTGAGCCCGTCCATCTCGGCCAGCAGCACGCCCGGGTCGATGACGACCCCGTTGCCGATCACGGGAACGCAGTCGGCCCGCAGCATGCCACTGGGAATCAGGTGGAGCGCGTAACTCTCCGCCCCGATGACCACGGTGTGGCCGGCGTTGTTGCCACCCTGGTACCGGACGACGTAATCGACGGCGCCGCCCAGGAGGTCGGTCGCCTTTCCTTTTCCCTCGTCGCCCCACTGGGCACCGATGAGGACAAGAGCAGGCACCGGGCGAGGTTACTAGGGATGGCGGGGTCGTGGGGCCGGCTGCGGCATCCTCGCTGGTCTCCACCACCGACGCGGCCTGATGAACTCACTGTCAGGTGAAGCCGAGCTCACTGGCAGCGACGGAATCGCTGTCGGCCAGGAACGTCCGGCAGCGGGTGGCCTCCTCGGCCTCCCCGATGGCCGCGGCCGCCCGACCGAGAGCGGCGAGCGAACG
Source organism: Frankia sp. KB5 (assembly GCF_002099325.1). Classification (NCBI taxonomy): domain Bacteria; kingdom Bacillati; phylum Actinomycetota; class Actinomycetes; order Frankiales; family Frankiaceae; genus Frankia; species Frankia sp. KB5. The sequence continues at coordinate 11,325 of NZ_MRUJ01000085.1, forward strand.
CAGGAACCCGCGGTTGGGTTCGTGTGACCAGGGGATCGGCCCGTTGCCCTTCCAGCCCGAGCGGCGCAGGGCGTCGAGGCCGCGGTGATAGCCCGTGCGGGCGTAGGCATAGGCCTCGACGGGTCGTCCGCCGGTGAGCGCGAGCTCGGCGAGCGCGGCCCAAGGCACGCTGAACGCGGGCAGCCGGGCGGCGACGGCATCCGGCGGATCACCGGCGACCAGCGCATCGGTCGCGGCCGCGTCGGAGGGCAGGAGCGTCGGCGGCGGACCGGAGAGCAGGTTGGGCTTTCCCGAGGTGGACGGCGTCGTCATGAGTGCATCCTGCCCGACGACCGGCCGCACACGTCATGGAGGTCACCCCGGACGCGCTTGCCCTGCGCGCACGGTGACCGGTCGGTCAGGCCCTGACGCTGACGTTCCACAGATTCTGGCCGACGACCCCGGGTTGACCGTCGCTCACCCGGGTGAGGTACGAGTACAGCGCGGCGATGCCCTGCGACTGCGGTCCGAACTTGCCGTCGACGGTGAGTACGAAGCCCTTCTGACGCATCCTGTCCTGCCAGACGAAGGCGTCCGGGCGAACGTCGTCGCTGAGGGACGCGTCGAGGACCGTGCCCCTGAACGAGCCGTCCCCCATCTCCCGGCGGGCCCGGTCCAGCGTCATGGGGGGTTCCACCGGGGTGATGGCCTGCTGGATGACGTCACCGGAGCCGCCCGGGACACTGGCCGGGCCGTTGTTGGTCAGGCCCATCTTGACCGAGCAGGACGGCCATGGCTGCCAGCCCCGCTGGTTGTAGAGCTTCGCGGCCGCCTCGTCCTGCGTGGCGGGCGATGCCTGGTACGGGCGGCCGGAGTACCCGAGCCCRTGCCAGGTCTGGTCGTCGAACTGGTAGGCACCGGAGAAGCCGTTGCCGGTGTTGACCGCGTAGTTGCCGCCGGACTCGCATTGGCGGAGCTTGGCGAAGTCGTCGGAGGTGGCCGCGCCCGCCGGAGCCGCGGTGACCGCGAGGCCGCTGCCGACGATGGYCGTGACCGCGCCGGTGGTGCGCAGGATGCGACCGGCGGGCGATGGGGCCTGCGGTGCTCGATGTCTGCCGCCACGACGCCCAGAGGGCATGTCAGTCCAATCCCGTCGCCTGCGGGGTGAGCTGTCGGGTGCGGGCTGGGATGGCCCGGCCGGAGGATCCGACCCCGGGTGGGAACCGCTCTCCACCATGGGCCGGGACGCACCGGCTTTACCCCAAGGACGCCGCTTGCGGCGCCCGAAATGTGGGTCCCCCACTCCTGCCCGCTGTGGTCGATGTTCGTTCCGGCCGCTCGTACGGGGGCAGGACTCGGCGTCCGTCCGGGCGGCCTCGCCGACGAGGCGAGTGAGCGGCACTCTAGCGAGAACCGCTCATGGAGCGCAAACCGGGGTGGTCCGGAGTAACCAGTGAGGATCGCGCGAATCGTGCCACTTCCATACAGGTTCCGCAGGTGGCTCGCTGGTCCTGCTGTTCCTCGTCGGCCTTGCCGAAGATCGGCTCTGCCGAAGATCGGCCCTGCCGGAGGCCGGTCAGGGTGCGGTCCTGGTGATGCTGGTGGTGGGTTGTACGGGCCGGCCCGTACGGGCCGTCAACCGGAGATCGTCCGGAGACAGGTCGGGCCAGCCCGTCGTCGAGGTGAGATCCCCTGACCGGTGTCGCCGGGGTGGGATGTCCGGTTCCCGCGGCGGTCGTCCCTCCGCCACGGGGGCGGAGCGAATGGATCAGCTGATGGAGCTGATGGGGCTGATGGGGAGGATCAGCGGAAGGTGGCCCGCCAGGTCRCCGGGCCRACGATGCCGTCGACGGCGAGTCCCTTGGCGGCCTGCAGGGCGCGGGCGACTGCGGCGGAGCGTGGTCCGTAGYGGCCGTCGATCGTGATCGGATAGCCCAGATGGTTGACGCGGGCCTGCCAGGCCCGCACGTCGTCACGTACCTGCCTGGCCAGTGCGGTCGTCAGGTTACGGGTGAATACGGGGGTGCTCATGGAGATGGGGCTGACCGTCAGCTCGCGGCGTTCCGTCGTGCGCGAGGCCTGGCCCGAGGAGCTCGACGAGCCGCCCGCGAGCTGGTCGGCGCCCATCCCGCGGCCACAGGCCGGCCACTGGCCGAAGCCGGACCGTCGGGCGAGCTTGAGCGCGGCCTCGTCCTGGACGGCCGGGGAAGCCTGGTGCGGCAGACCGCCGTAGCCGAGGCTGTGCCAAGTGCTGGCGGAGAACTGGTAAGCGCCGTAGTACGCGTTGCCGGTGTTGGTCGTGTAGTCACCGCCGGACTCGCACTGCCGCAGGCCCGTCCAGGTGGTGGCCGCATCGGCCGGCTGGCTGAGCGCGAAGGTRCCGCCCACCGCCGCCGCGAGTACTGGTGCGACCACGAGGGCCCGGGCCCGGCTGCGGGTACCGGCGCGGCATTGTCGGCCACTGATACGTGCGTCGGACATGTCTTGTGGTCCTTCCCCACGCCTGCGAGGTGAGCTGTCGGATTYGGGCTGGGAACTGCCCGGCCGTGCCAGGGATCCCTGGAGACGGAAGCCGCACCGGAAATACCTTTCCGGGTGGTCGTCGCACATGGCTTCACCCCGAGARCATCGAATCCTTTCGATACTCGGAGATGGGTCCCCCGTTCCTGCCGCCCGGTTCGAGAAATCGTCGGCCAGGGGCAGGATTCGGCGTGCCGCCCGACGAATGCCCGACGTTGTTGCCGGGCACGGCGAAAACCATAACCACGCCGCCCGGCGAGTCGCCAAGCATTGAATRGGGTGCGTGAAAAAGAGCACACTCGGCGCGCCTGCTTGAGTAGGAACTGGCGGCCTGGTATCGCGCGTGCGCGCCCGCTCATCAACCTGGCGGTACGGCGTGCGGAGGCATTTGTGCTCGGCCGATCACCCTGTTTGCCGATGGTCGACGATGAGCGGAGAGTCCCACATCAGGCCAGATGCGTGACATGTCGACAAAGGCGTGACGGCCCTGCTACGAGATYGACGCGAGTGATCGGCCTGATACTACGCTTCGTCCATTGAAGCCTGTTTTTGTGAGAAAAACAACGGAAATCGGGCGGTAACTTGCGGCGTTGTGATTTTTGCACACGGCGGATTCAATCGGACACCGACTGTGAAAAGCGCCCGTCGGATCACCACAGTGGGCGAAGGGGTTCCCTGGGGGTGGGGCGGTAGGTGAACGGTTACCGAAGGTCCGGTGCGTGTCCGCTCATTTGGCCGAAACCTGCTGGTTGCCGGCGGGGGCGGCGTTACGCGAGGAGCGGGATGYCGCGCCCGCTAAACAGTGGTCCCCCAGCCGTCGGAGCGACCGGGGGACCGCGCGGGCCGGCATAGTACGGGAAATCGGCGGGTCGTGCATCGGACCGGGGCGGGTCGGATGTCCGCCGCGTGCCGGTCGTTCCGTCCGCCGGAAATGATGGAGAGGGTCGGACCGAGGGGTCCGGAGAATGTCCTCGGACGAGCGGCGGCGGTTGCTCGGTTGCCCGTTCGCGGCCGGCGGCTATCTGTCCGCTTGTCCGCCGGCCGGCGGACAAGCGGCCGGTATCCGACGAACCGATCCCGCCAGCCGGCGTGCGCTCCTGGGCCCGACTATGCCCGCCCGAGGCTGGTGCCGGCGGAACGGAGGTCCTCACACGCCTGGGCGACGCGGGCCGCCATGCTGYTCTCCGCGAGCTTTCCGTAGGTACGCGGGTCGTACGCCTTCTTCACGCCGACCTCACCGTCCACCTTGAGAACGCCGTCATAGTTTTTGAACACGTGGTCCACGATGGGGCGGGTGAATGCGTACTGGGTGTCCGTGTCCACGTTCATCTTGACCACCCCGTAGTCGAGGGTCTCGCGGATTTCGGTGAGAGCCGACCCGCTACCGCCGTGAAAGACGAGGTTGAACGGCTTCGCGCCGGCTGGCAGCCCGAGCTTCCTGGCGACGTACTCCTGTCCTTCGTGCAGAATCGTCGGGCGTAGCTTGACGTTTCCGGGCTTGTACACACCGTGCACGTTGCCGAAGGTGGCGGCGAGCAGGTAGCGCCCCTTCGCGCCGGTGCCGAGCACCTCGGCCGTCCGCCACATGTCCTCCGGCGTCGTGTAGAGCTTCTCGTCGATCGCGCCGACGACGCCGTCCTCCTCGCCGCCGACGACCCCGATCTCGACCTCGAGAACGATCTTCGCGGCGGCGGCGTCCGCGAGTAGTTCTTCGGCGATCTTGAGGTTCTCCTCGAGGGGGACCGCCGAGCCGTCCCACATGTGCGACTGGAAGAGCGGCTCGCGTCCCTGGGCCACCCGATTCTTCGAGATCGCGATCAAGGGGCGGATGTAGGTGTCAAGCTTGTCGGCCGGGCAGTGGTCGGTGTGCAGGGCGATGTTGACCGGATACGCCTTCGCGACGTGGTGGGCGAACTCGGYCAGTGCCTCCGCGCCGAGGACCATGTTCTTCACCGTCGAGCCGGACAGGTACTCGGCACCGCCGGTGGACACCTGCACGATGCCGTCACTGCCGGCTTCGGTGAAGCCCCGCAGCGCGGCGTTCAGGGACTGCGACGAGGTCACGTTGATCGCGGGGTAGGCGAAGGACTGGGCCTTCGCCCGGTCGAGCATCTCGGCATATACGTCTGGCGTGGCGATGGGCATCGGTGGGGCTCCTTACGAACCTGTAGGGGCGCCGATCAGCCATGCACCCGCGGTGCAGGGCAGCCGGATCGGGCCGAAGCCCGCCGTGGACTCCTGATGGGCGAAGGGTATGACGCCTTGCCCCGTCCCGGGGTCGGATGCGGCTGACGTCGCCGGCGCGGTGYGGATCCGCGCGATGTGGTCCCCGCCGACTTGGTCGGCGGGTGCCGACCAGGGGCCGGCACACTGGTCGAGTGGACGTCGGCAGCCTGTCCGGGATGACGCTGTACGTCGTCCTCTTCGCGGTCATCTTCGTCGAGAGCGGGATCCTGATCGGGTTCTGGCTTCCGGGTGACACCATTCTCTTCGCGGCCGGGCTGATGGCGGCGGACGCGGCGTCGAACGTGTCCGTCGCGGTCCTCTCGATCGGGGTCGCGGCGGCAGCCACCGTCGGGGCGGCGGCGGGCTACTACACCGGGCATCGTCTCGGCCGGCCGTACCTGGAACGCAGGCACGCCACGGTGCTGGCCCGTACGGAGGAATTCTACCGGCGGTTCGGGCCGATCACCCTGGTCGCGGCCCGCTTCGTGCCGTGGGCGAGGACGTTCGCGCCGGTACTCGCCGGGACCGTGGCGATGTCATGGTCCCGCTTTCTGATCGCGGYCGTGCTCGGGGCGCTCGTCTGGGGGACCGGATTGATCCTTCTGGGCTATACGGCGGCCGCCATTCCTGGGCTGCGGGACGCGGCGGTGTGGATCGCGCTCGTAGTGATCGTCATCTCCGTCATCGCCGGGATCGCCGGCGAGCTGCTGYGCCGGCGATCGGGCCGGCTCCCCGACCAGGGGCCGCGGTAGTCCGCGTCGGGCGAGGAGCGCCGAGGGGGCGGGCGAGGAGCGCAGGGATGTTGTCCGTCAGTGCCCCGCGGCGCCGGATCATGCCGGGAGATCCGTGGACCGGTAGTCTCCACGACGTTACGACCAGATCACATTGGACGATCAATTCCCTTTCCTATGGCAATTTCTGGCTATGGCCGGCTAACCTTGATCGATCCAGGTACGCGGTCGGGGTCCGACCACCGAAGGATTCGATGCTTCGACAGCACGGGCGGCACCATGCGGGACGGCGTCGCGCCGGCCCCGTCCTCTGCAGCGCGGCAGGGGCCTTGACCGCGGTTCTGACGGTCGTGCTGCTCGCGGGTGGTCATTCGGCACCGCGTGACGGTGACCGCCTGGCCGGCCGCGCCGGCACGCAGCCGGATCGGGGCGTGGTCGGGGTGGCGGCCGGGGTCCCCCCCACGTCGATCGCGGGTCGGATCGCGGATCGGGGTGCGCCGACCGGACCCGGGGCCGAGCCTCCGCCCACCGCTCGCCCGGCCGGTCCGGATCAGCTGGCCGCCGCGCGGGCGGCGGCTCTGGCCCTGGCCGCGCCGGTGACTGCTCCGTCCGCGTCGGCCCCGGCCGTCGCATCCCCCCACCCGCCGTACCTGCCGGCCTCCTGGATGAGCCTGGTCGGTCAGGTCGCGACCTCGACCAACTTCGAGCGCCGGGCGGCCGGTTGTCCTCCGTTGATCGTCGACTTGCGGTTGGCCGCCGCGGCCCAGGCACACAGCGTCGACATGGCCACGGTCGGCTATTTCGGCCACGGCAGCCCGGACGGTCGCTCGCCCTTCGACCGGATCGCCGCCGCCGGCTTCTCCTTCTCCATCGCCGCCGAGAACATCGCCGCCGGTCAGCGCACCGTGGCCGAGGTGATGCGCGGATGGATGAACAGCCCGGAGCACCGATCGAACATCCTCACCTGCTCGCTGACCCGGATCGGCGTGGGCTACGCGACGGGCGGCAGGTACGGCACCTACTGGACCCAGGACTTCGGGACGCCGTGAGGGCCGGCCCACCTGCCGGGCGCGACCGGCCCGTGGCATCCCGGGAGGTGCACCCGACCTCGATCCTCCCGACTCGCGGGGATGTCCCGGTCCTGATCAGTAGTCGATCCCGTAGGGTCGGGTCGTCGCCGACGGCAGCGAGCACGGCAGCGAGCACGGCAGCGAGCGTGGTAAAACCCGCGGACCCAGCCGGTGGACGGGCCGGCGGGCCGCGCGGCAGCGCCGTCGGCGAGGGTGATCCTGGCAGGAGGAGCGACCTTGGTTCGGGCGGTGGTCACCGGCGCGGCCGGCTTCCTCGGCGGAGCGCTGGCCCACGCGCTGCGGCGGCGCGGTGACGACGTTGTCGCCATCGACATCCGGCGCGCGCCGGGTGTCATGCAGGCCGACGTCAGCCGTCCCGGTGAGTGGGAGAAGGCCTTTTACGGCACGGAGCTGGTGATCCATGCCGCCGCCATCGGGACCGGTGGCGTCGCGGAACTGACCCCGGTGCGTCCCGGCCGAGCCGGAGCGCCGGTACGGGTGTCCGACGCCGAGATCCGGCGGGTGACCCTCGGCGCCACGGCGGCGTTGCTCGACGCCGCGGGTCGGGCCGGGGTCGACCGCTTCGTCCATCTCTCCTGCGTGGACGTGCTTGCCCGGACGAGTGGCCCGGTCCCCGGCGGGACCGGGGACCGCAGGCCCGCGCGAGCCGTCGGCCGATCATTGGACGAGACCACGCCGATCGGACTGACCGGCGACGTCCGCGCCGACGCCATGGCCGCCGCGGAACAGGCGGTCGGGTCGGCCGCTGCGCACGGACTCGGCGCGACCGTCCTACGGATCGGGGATGCCTACGGTCCCCGGGCCGGTCGCTGGACCCTCTGGCCGGTGCTGCTGATGCGGGCCGGGCGGTTCGTCCTCGTCGACGGCGRCTGGGGTGTGCTCAGCCCCGTGCATGTCGACGACGTGGTCACGGCGGTGACCACCGTCGCCGGTGCGGACCGGTCGGCGGTCKCCGGTGAGGTGCTGCACGTGACCGGGGGGGAGTCGGTGTCTGCCGCCGACTTCTTCACCTTTTACTGTCAGATGCTCGCGATCGCGGCGCCCCGCTCCGTACCGGCCAGGGTCTTCGGAGCGGTCGACGCGATTGATCGTGTCTGTTCGTTCGCGGAGGGTTACCGAAGGCGAGGTGTGGACGATTCCGCGGCCGAGACGCCACCCCTCCCCACCCACCCGGTCCCGGCGGTCTCGACGACCTCGGTGCGGCCAGCGGGCTCGGCGGCCCCGGCGGCCCCGGCCGTTCCGGTGAACTCGGCGACGTCGCGGCGGGGACCGGGCCTGATCCGCGGTGTAGGTGCCCGTCTGGTGGCCGGAGTCGATCCCCGCGCCCGGGTGGACCTCGGTCCGCTCACCGTGCGCGCCCTGACCCGCGACGCGGGCCTCTCCATCGAGAAGATCCGGGCCCGGACGGGATGGTCGCCGGTCGTGCGGCTGCCCGAGGGCATGAACCGCACCGAGTCCTGGCTCCGGGAACGGGGTCTGCTCGGGGTCCGGGAGCCGTCCCGTCGTGGGTGAGGGCCCTACACTCACCACCTCCCGACTACTCGCACTCCCGCTCACCATTTGGAACGCGGGATACGTCGCCGAGGAGCTCGCGCCCTCGCTGGCGTTCACGGTCATCCCCCCGCGATCAGGCACGCGTGGCGCCTCCGGTGACGGATCCGGCCCCTTCGGCGGAATCGTCGGGACCGATCCTGCCGCGGGGGCGCCCGATCCCGACGATCCGGCGGGGGCGCTGCGGCGCGAACTACGCCGTCGGGCGAGCGCCGGCCACATGGTCCTGACCTGGGTGCTGCGTCGCCAGCCGGGTCGCCAGCCAGGATCGGCGGCGGTGGGCCTGCTCGCGGCGGAGACCCACGGCCGGCGGGTGGTGGTCGGGGTGTCGATCGCGCTCGGCTGCCGGCGCAGCGGCTACGCCACCGAGGCGATCCGCGCGGTCGCGGGATGGTTCGAATACCGCGGCGCTCTGGTGGAGACGCGGATCCGGCGCGGGGACAGCGTGGGGAAGCGTCTCGCGCAGGCGACCTCGTTCGTGCCAACGAGTGTGTTGGTCGCCGATTGGTGGCGGATCTGGCTGCGTCCGCCRCCAAGTTGACCATTGAGGTTTGTCACGCAACGTTATCGGGCGTCGGGCTTCGCCTGGGCCTGACGTCGCGAGTCACCGCCGACCGTTCCGGTACCGTCCGGATTCGGCCGTCATCCGGCCCGAACGGGCAAAACCCATGTCCAGCCGCCTTTCGCGGTGTGGCGGAAGGTCATTGTGACGGTACCGTTACCATGCTGTGTTGTCGGCTGGGTGACAGCTCCCGGCTCATTTTTTCGCCGTCACGAGGAGAGTGGTGAACACGCCGCGCAGACAGCCCCCTGTTCAGACTGTGATGCCCTGGGGCACCATGTAAGGCGATGTCGCGACCAATGGCCGACGGGCCGAAGCTGGGCGGGGCGTCCGTGGGGGTCCGTGGGAGGGCCGTCGCGTGCCCGGGGAGGGGAGCCCGAACGGTCCGGCGCCACCTGCGCCTGGGAGGTCAGCACCATGAGTGTGGATACCCCTCGGGGAACACCGGCCGGAGTCCGGCCGAGCGAGGTCACGTACGATCATCTGATCATTCCGCCGGACTGGCGTCGGCCGAAGGAGTCGGCGCCGGGGACGCTCAACGCTCTGTTCCCCTCCGAGGGAGGCCCCCGCGCCGAGCCTGCCGCGGCCGGCTCGACGTCGCCGATCAACCCGACAACCGGTCCGTTGACGGGTCCGTTGACGGGCCCGCTGCTGGTCGGCACCACGGCGCGTGCCTTCGCGAAACTCGACGACCTGATCCGTCTCGGTGCCGAGGACCGTGCCGTCGTCGCGGCTCGCCGCGACGAGGCGGAGCGGGCGCTGCGCGCGATCTTCCCGCCTCGTTGCGCGCTGCCGCTGGTCGGGGTCGCCACGATCGGCTCGGCGGGTCGGGACACCATGATCCGTCCGCTCGACGAGGTGGACATCTTCGCGGTCTTCTCGGCGGCCAACAGCGCCTGGAAGCGTTTCCGCTGGGACTCCCGCGACCTGCTGCTCTGCGTGCGCAACGCCATCGGCGGAGATCGAATCCAGACGATCGGTAGCCGCGGCCAGGCGCTGCGCATCGTCTACGACGCCCCTCCGGACGTCCATCTGGTGCCGGCCTTCGATCATCCGCGTGCCGGGTACGTCATACCCGATCGGGTCGGTGGCTGGCTGCCGACCCGGCCGGAGCGGCACACGAGCTGGACGGCGGACCTCGGCCCCCGGGTGATCTCGGCGGTCCGCCTGCTCAAGGCGTGGAACCGGGTACGCGGCAGCCACCTGCGCTCCTTCCACATCGAGGCGCTCGCCGGGCAGGTCCTCGCCGGCCGCGGGCTCAACACCCGGCAGGGGCTCGCCGAGGTCTTCCGGCATCTGGACGATGTCGGCCTCACCGTGGCCGACCCGGCCGACGTCGGCGGGGACCTGTCGTCGTATCTACGCGCCGAGGACATCGAGGCGTTGGCCGAGAGTGTCCGGCTCGCCCGGATCTACTCGGCGAAGGCGGTGGACGCGGAACAGGCCGGCGATCACGAGGAGGCCGTGAATCTGTGGGGTTCCCTCTTCGGGCCGGAGTTCCCCACGTTCGGCTGAGGGCGGGGGCTCCGTTTACCCGGCGCCCCGGCTCATCCAGCGGTCCGTACGGCGTGGCGCCGACCGATCCGGGATCGTTCGGCCTGTGCGGCGGCGAGCGAGACCGCCTCGTCGGCGTCGCGCAGGCCGGCCCGCACCGTCACCGGGCCGCCGGTGGTATCGAGGTGCATGTCGGCCAACCGTAGCAGTCTGGCCAGCGGATTCTGCACGATCCGGATGCTCTGCACCTTACCGTGGGGGATGAGATCGGTGTGCCGCCGGACGATTCCCCGGCGTACGACGAAGACCGTGTCGTCCGCTCCGCAGGACAGCCGCCGCCAGTGGAGCGGGGCGAGCCAGGCGGCCCGGCGTGGCGGCCGGGTCATCGCCACCGCCGCGACATCCACTCCGGGCAGTAGCCGGCCGATCAGGGCCAGCGCATCCGCCCGGCGAGCCACCGGTAGCAGCACGGAGGGCCCGCCGCCGGCCACGTTCATCCGGAGCGTCACCCAGCCCGACCAGCGCCACAGCGCCGGTTCGCCGATGCTGATCGCCTGGACCCGTCCCGGCGGGACCGTGGCGTGGGTGCGGTTGAGCAGACCGCTGTTGATGCGCAGCCCGTCGGGTGACTCGGAGACGGTGTAGGGGTAGCCGGCCGCGAACCGGCGAAACGTCGTGTGCCAGAGGCTGCCGAGCATCGGAACGGCGCCGAGGGCGCCGGTGAGGGTACCGGTCAGCAGGGCGGGCGTGGCGATCGCGGCCGCGCCGAACAACGCCACCCACGGCGCGGGGGACAGCGCGATCGCGGCCACCAACCGCCGTGGCGGCACCTCGGCGAGTGGGCGCTGCGGTGCCTCGCCCACGTCCGGCGCGAGTCCCGCGGCGGTGGCCAGCAGCTCGGCCCGCAGCCGCTGGGCGTGACCCACCGACAGGTACCGCAGGTCGGACCCGGAGTCGGTGTCCAGTTCGGAGCGTTCCCTACCGGCGAGATCGATCCGGAGGATGGCGAGCCCCGTGACCCGGGCGAGAAGTGGTTGAGCGATGTCCACCGACTGTAACCGATCCAGCCGGACATGGCGGGTCCGTCGGACCAAGAGCCCGGTATCGAGCCGAAGATTGTCGCGTTCGACCCGGTAGCGGGTGAATCGCCAGGCGCAGTATCCGTAGGTGCCGGCGGCGGGAATCAGGAAGATCAGGGTGAGCCCGATGATGYGGGGGGTGACGTCGTCGGCGAGGTTTCTGCCGACCGTCGCCATGAACGCCACGACGATTACCCAGCCGCGCAGGAACGGGGTGAGCGGATRCAGCCGGTGAAACCCGTCCTGGCCGGGGCGTGTCGCCCGAGCCGGCGCTTCGCCGGTGGTGGACCCCCGCTCGATCGTCACAGCCCGGCCGACCGGGCTTCACCGCGTTCGGTGAGCGCGTCACGCAGCCGCGCGGCCTCGTCCGGGGCCAGGCCGGGGATGATGGCATCGCTGTCCGCGGCCGCGGTGTGCAGCTGCACCTTGGCGATGCCGAAGCGGCGCGCCAGTGGTCCGGCGGTGACGTCGACGAGCTGCATCCGGCCATACGGCACCACGATCAGGCGACGCGTCAGCACCCCGCGGCTGATCAGGAGATCGTCCTCCCGCTCGGCATAGCGCCAGGCCTGCCAGCGGAGGCCGATCGAGCGCCAGAGCCAGCCCGTCACGAGGATTGGCGCCACCGTGATCAGTATCCAGGGCCAGCCGCCGAACGCCGCCGTGATCAGCAGGGTGAGCGCCACCACCGGGACGGCTCCCACGATCAGGAGCGCCCGTCGAAGCCGCCGTAGGCCCGGTGGCAGGACCCGCCACTGCGCGGGATCCGGCAGAAGAGCGTCGTGCATTCCGCAACGATAAGTCGCACATCCGCTACGTCCGGCCCGAATCGGTCGAGGAACCGACGGCGTGCCGTCCCCACGATGGTCCTCGCCCGGTCTGCGGCGATTCGCCGGGAGGCCCGTCAGAGGGACTTGACGGTGGCGGCCTTGACCGTCAGACCCGAGCGGTCCGGCGCGGTGTTGACGAGCACCTCGTCGCCGTCCCGGATCTGCCCGCCGAGCAGTTCCTTGGCGAGCTGGTCGCCGATCGCCGTCTGGACCAGCCGCCGCAGCGGACGGGCCCCGAACACCGGGTCGTAGCCGACGTCGGAGAGCCATCCCTTGGCGGCGTCGGTGACGTTGAGGGTGATCCTCCGGTCGAGCAGCCGGGCCCGCAGCCGATCGAGCTGGAGATCGACGATGCGGGTCAGCTCGTCCCGGCCCAGCTGGTCGAAGACGAGGACGTCGTCGAGGCGGTTGAGGAACTCCGGCTTGAAGGCGTCGCGCACGGCGACCATCACCGACTCGCGGCGCACCTGCGGGCTGAGCGTGGGGTCCGCGATGAACTGCGACCCGAGGTTCGAGGTCAGGATGAGGATCGTGTTGCGGAAGTCCACCGTGCGGCCCTGGCCGTCGGTGAGCCGCCCGTCGTCGAGAACCTGCAGCAGGACGTCAAAGACGTCCGGATGGGCCTTCTCGACCTCGTCCAACAGGATGACACTGTATGGCCGGCGGCGGATCGCCTCGGTGAGCTGACCGCCGGACTCGAACCCGACGTACCCGGGTGGGGCGCCGATCAGACGGGCCACCGAGTGCTTCTCGGCGTACTCGCTCATGTCGATGCGCACGATCGCCCGCTCGTCGTCGAAGAGGAAATCGGCGAGCGCCTTCGCGAGCTCGGTCTTCCCGACCCCGGTGGGCCCGAGGAAGAGGAAGGAGCCGGTCGGCCGGTCCGGGTCGGCGATCCCGGCCCTGGCCCGGCGGACCGCGTCGGAGACGGCCCGCACCGCGTCGTCCTGGCCGATGACCCGCGCGTGCAGCGCGGACTCCATACGCAGCAGCTTCGCCGTCTCGCCTTCGAGGAGGCGACCGGCCGGGATCCCGGTCCAGGCGGCGACGACCTCGGCGACGTCGTCCGGGCCGACCTCCTCGTTGAGYATCGCCCCACCGGGGGAGTCCGCGCCGGCCAGCGCGTCGGTTGYCGCCGACAGCCGCTTCTCCAACGTCGGGATGGTGCCGTACCGCAGCTCCCCGGCCTTGGCGAGGTCGAGGTCGCGCTCGGCGAGCTCCACGGCGCGCCGCGCGTTCTCCAGCTCCTCCTTGATCTTCTGAACCTCGGAGATCGAATCCTTCTCCCGGTGCCAGCGGGCCGTCAGGCTCGACAGCTCCTCACGCCGGTCGGCGAGCTCGCGCTGCAGGCGCCCCCGCCGCTCGCGGGAGGCCTCGTCGTTCTCCTTGGACAGCGCCATGTCCTCGATCTCCAGGCGGCGCACGGCGCGTTCGAGTTCGTCGATCGCCACCGGCCGGCTGTCGATCTCCATGCGGAGCCGGGACGCGGCCTCGTCGACCAGGTCGATCGCCTTGTCCGGCAGGAAGCGCGCGGTGACGTAGCGGTCGGACAGGGTGGCCGCGGCGACCAGCGCGGTGTCGGTGATGCGCACGCCGTGGTGCACCTCGTAGCGTTCCTTGAGCCCGCGCAGGATGCCGATGGTGTCCTCGACCGTCGGCTCGCCGACGAGGACCGGCTGGAAGCGACGCTCCAGCGCCGGGTCCTTCTCGATCCGGGTGCGGTACTCCTCCAGGGTGGTGGCGCCGATCATGCGCAGCTCGCCGCGGGCGAGCATCGGCTTGAGCATGTTGCCGGCGTCCATCGCTCCTTCCGCCGCACCGGCGCCGACGACGGTGTGCAGCTCGTCGATGAAGGTGATGATCTGACCCTCGGCCTCGCGGATCTCGTTGAGGACAGAGGTCAGCCGCTCCTCGAACTCGCCGCGCAGCTTGGAGCCGGCAACCATCGAACCGAGGTCGAGCGAGACGATGCGCCGGCCGCGCAGCGACTCGGGCACGTCACCCGCGACGACCCGCAGCGCGAGCCCTTCGACGATGGCCGTCTTGCCGACCCCGGGCTCGCCGATGAGGACCGGGTTGTTCTTCGTCCGCCGCGACAGCACCTGGATGACGCGGCGGATCTCGGCGTCGCGGCCGATCACCGGGTCCAGCTTGCCCTGCTGCGCACGCTCGGTGAGGTCGATGGAGTACTTCTCCAACGCGCGGTAGGAGCCCTCCGGGTCCCGGCTGGTCACCCGCCGGGCGCCGCCGCGCACCTTCTCGAAGGCGCCGCGCAGCGCGTCGGGCGTGGCGCCGGCGGAGGTGAGGATCCGCCCGGCCTCGCCCCCCTCCTCGGCGAGTGCCACGACCAGATGCTCGACCGAAGTGTATTCGTCACCCAGCTGACCGGCCTGCCGCTCGGCGTTGTTCAGCACCGCGATGAGCTGGCGGGACAGCTGCGGCGGGGACACGCTCAGGCCCGTCGCGCGGGGCAGCCGCGTCACCGCGGCCTCGGCTCGGGAGCGCACCGTGTCGACCGAGGTGCCCGCGGACGCCAGCAGTGCCGCGCCGACCCCGTCGGACGCTTCGAGCAGGGCGTTGAGCAGGTGGAGGGGGTCGACGAGGGGTGACCCGTCGGCGGTGGCTCGACTGATCGCTGCGGAGAGTGCCTCCTGCGACCGGGCGGTGAGGCGTTCAGCGTTCATGGCGGATCCCAGATGGTCGGATGGCGTGCACCGTCGCTTTTTCAACGCTCAGCATACCTGAGTCGTTCCCACTCAACCCTGCGGGCGCGCCGCGATGAACCTCCCGTATCCGTTCGCCGGCTCCGCCCCGGCCGGTCAGCGGCGGGGCAGCGGCCGCCAGACCACGAGCGCGCCGCGATCCACCGGGACGAGGTCACGCCRGTGACTGGCATGCGCCTCGGCCACCGCGCGGTCCGCGTCGGCGCGGGACCGGGCGAGCTCCTCGGTGAGCTGACGCACCTGCGCCTGCAGCGCCATCACCTGGGCGCTCAACCGGAGGATCTGCTTGACCCCCTCCAGGTTGACGCCTTCCTCCTGGGACAGTCGCTGCACCTCGCGCAGCAACGCCACATCCCGGGCGGAGTAACGACGCCCCCGCCCGGCCGTGCGCCCAGGCGTGACCAGCCCGAGCCGGTCGTAGGACCGCAGGGTCTGGGGATGCATCCCGGCGAGCTGCGCGGCGATCGAGATGACGTAGACCGGTGCGTCCTCGTCGTGGGCCGGACCCGGCAGCGGGCCGGCGGGGTAGTAGCCCTCCGGTCGAACCTCGGTGTCCGGCCGAACCTCGGTGGGGGACGCCRCCGGCCCCCGCTGGAGCTGCCGTTCCCCTGTTCGCCCTGCCCCCATTGTTCGCCCTGTTCCCGTCGCTCGCCCACGCCGGGCGGGCGGCGGGTCGGATGTGCGGTTCGGCCGCCCGGTCATCCRCCTGCCTCCATCCGTTCCATCAACGGCGCCCGTGGGTCCTCGGGATGGGCCTGGGCGAACTCCAGCAACGCCGTACGTGCCCGTGGCGAGAGATCACTCGGCTTCGGTACCGTCACCTCGAGGGTGACGATGAGGTCCCCGTTCCCGCCTCCGGCTGTGGGGACACCCCGCCCGCGGGCCCGCAGGCGTCGACCGCTGGAGGTCCCCGCCGGCACCTTCATCGTGAGCGGAGCACCGTCCAGGGTCGGCACCCGTATCGATGCGCCGAGCGCGGCCTCGGTGATCGTCACGGGGAGAGTAATCGCCAGGTTGCTCCCCTCCCGCTCGAACACCGGATGGCGCAGCACGTGCACCGTCACCTCGAGGTCGCCGCCCGGTCCGCCCCGTTCGCCGGGTATACCACGCCCCCGGACCCGCAGCCGCTGTCCGTCGCTCACCCCGGCTGGGATGCGGATGCGCTGCTCACGCTCACGCCGGCCGGTGCCCCGGCAGTCCGGGCAGGGATGGTCGATCAGGGTGCCCTTGCCCAGGCAGTCGCGGCAGGGCTCGGAGAGCGCGAAGCCACCCTGGGAGCGGGAGACCACACCTAGCCCACGGCAGGTCGGGCAGGTGCGCGGCGTCGTGCCGGGACGCGCCCCRCTGCCGGTGCAGGTGGTACAGGTCGCGGCCCCGGGAAGCCGGACCGACGCCTCCAGGCCGGTCAGCGACTTCTCGAAGGGGATCGTGACCTCGGCCTCGATGTCGGCACCCCGACGCGGACCGCGTCCGGGTGACGACCGCTGGAACAGGTTGTCGAAGATGCCGCCGAGGCCGCCGTTCGCCCCCCCGAGAAGGTCGTCGAGGTTGAGGTTCGGCCCGCTGCCGTAGCCCGTGCCGGGCGCGCCGAACCCGCCGTAACCCCCGGCTCGGCCAGGCCCGCCGAAGCCGCCGCCGGGACGACCGCCGGCCGCGAACAGCGCGCGGGCCTCGTCGTACTCCCGTCGACGGCCCTCGTCCGAGAGAACGTCGTAGGCCTCGGAGACCTCCTTGAAGCGCGCCTCGGCCTTGGCGTCCCCCGGGTTCTTGTCGGGGTGCAGCTCACGGGCCAGCCCGCGGTACGCCTTCTTGATGTCGGTCGCCGAGGCGTCCTTTGGAACGCCGAGAGCGGCGTAATAGTCCTTCTCGACCATGTCGCGAACACTCACGGCGCCCCTCCTTCCCTCATGATGTCGTCCGCGCGAGGCGGTGGCCCGCCGTGTCCGTCAGACCCCGGCTCGCGGACGGCCGGAC
Organism: Frankia sp. KB5; assembly: GCF_002099325.1. Taxonomy (NCBI): domain Bacteria; kingdom Bacillati; phylum Actinomycetota; class Actinomycetes; order Frankiales; family Frankiaceae; genus Frankia; species Frankia sp. KB5. The sequence continues at coordinate 28,085 of NZ_MRUJ01000085.1, forward strand.
GGACCTGGCTCCCCTTTTCAGCCGGCGCTGACAGTGGGCCCGCCGTTGTCCGGGCCGGGCACACTGCCCGTGTCATCGGGGACCGATGTCGGCCGATCCGGCGGTCCGCCTGCCTGGCCCGGGCCGCTCCCCGGCACCTCGCCGGCCCCGGCGACGACCTCCGCCTCGACCGGCTGATCGACGATCTCGTCCACCTCGCCCGACGGTTCCGCGACCGACACCTGCGCGGGCCGCAACACCTTGCCCGCGTGCAGGTAACCCGCCCGGAAGACGTCCACGCAGGTCGGCCCGCTCACGTCCGACCGGTAGGAGTGCATCAGGGCCTCGTGGACCGACGGGTCGAACTCGTCGCCCTTCGCCCCGTAGCGCTCCAGCCCGGTCGCCTCCAGGGCCGCCTCCAGGGCCTCCGCGATCGCCTTGAACGGGCCTTCCAGATCGCCGTGGTCACGAGYCCGGCCGATGTCGTCGAGGGTCGACAGCAGACTCGCCAGCAGTTTCGCCGTCGCCTGCTCGCCGATCTGCTGACGGTCTCGCTCGACCCGCCGACGGTAGTTGTCGAACTCGGCCTTCAGGCGCTGCAGGTCCGCGGTCCGCTCGGTGACCTGCTGGCGCAGCGACGCCACGAGCTCACCGTCACCCTCACCCGCCGGGACTCCGGCGGGTGGAACCTCCGTGGCCGTCGGGCCGGGAGGCGCGGCCGCCTCCGGCCGGACCTCGCCGCTCTCCGGATCGATCCGGCGCCGGTCCCGCACCACCACCGGGGGCTCTTCGGCCTCGTCCCGGCCGTCGGGCCGAGACGAACCCCACCAGTCCGCGGCCTGGCCTGAGGTCACTTCTTGTCCTCCTCATCCACGATCTCCGCGTCGACCACGTCGTCGTCGGCTGCTCCGGCGCCGCCGGAGGCACCCGCGCCCTCCTGGGCGGCCTGCGCGTACATGGCCTGGCCCATCGCCTGGCTCGCCGCGGCCAGCGCGTCGGCCGCCTCGCGGATCGCCGCCGTGTCGGTGCCGGCGACGGCGCCCCGCAGCGTGCCGAGCTTCTCCTCCACGTCGCTCTTCACCGCGGCGTCGATCTTTTCGCCGTTCTCGGCGAGGAACCGCTCGGTCGAGTAGACGAGCGTCTCGGCCTTGTTGCGGGTCTCGGCCTCCTCCCGGCGCCTGCGGTCCTCCTCGGCGTACTGCTCGGCGTCGCGGACCATGCGGTCGATGTCGTCCTTCGGCAGCGCCGAGCCGCCGGTGATGGTCATCGACTGCTCCTTGCCGGTGCCCAGGTCCTTCGCGGACACGTGCACGATGCCGTTCGCGTCGATGTCGAAGGTGACCTCGATCTGGGGCATGCCCCGCGGGGCGGGCGGCAGGCCGGTCAGCTCGAACATGCCGAGCTTCTTGTTGTAGGCGGCCATCTCGCGCTCGCCCTGGAAGACCTGGATCTGCACGGAGGGCTGGCTGTCCTCGGCGGTGGTGAAGATCTCCGAGCGCTTGGTGGGGATCGTGGTGTTGCGCTCGATGAGCTTGGTCATGATCCCCCCCTTCGTCTCGATGCCGAGCGAGAGCGGGGTGACGTCGAGGAGCAGGACGTCCTTGACTTCGCCCTTGAGCACGCCGGCCTGCAGCGAGGCGCCGACGGCGACGACCTCGTCCGGGTTGACGCCCTTGTTCGGCTCCTTGCCCCCGGTCAGCTCGCGGACCAGCTCGACGACGGCGGGCATCCGGGTGGAACCACCGACGAGGACGACGTGGTCAATGTCGCTGACCTTGATCCCCGCGTCCTTCACCGCCTGCTGGAAGGGGTGCCTGCAGCGGTCGATGAGGTCGGAGGTCATCCGCTGGAACTCGGCGCGCGACAGCGAGACGTCGAGGTGCAGGGGACCCTCGGCCGACGCGGTGATGTAGGGCAGGTTGATCGCGGTCTGGGTGGACTGCGAAAGCTCGATCTTCGCCTTCTCGGCGGCCTCCCGCAGCCGCTGCAGGGCCATCTTGTCCTTGCCGAGGTCGACCCCGTGCTGGCCGTTGAAGGTCTTGATCAGGTGGTCGGTGATGCGCTGATCCCAGTCGTCACCACCGAGGTGGGTGTCACCGGAGGTGGACTTCACCTCGACGACACCGTCGCCGATCTCCAGCAGGGAGACGTCGAAGGTGCCGCCACCGAGGTCGAAGACCAGGATGGTCTGCTCCTTCTCGCCCTTGTCCAACCCGTAGGCGAGGGCCGCGGCGGTCGGCTCGTTGACAATCCGCAGGACGTTGAGCCCGGCGATCGTGCCCGCCTCGGTGGTGGCCTGACGCTGGGCGTCGTCGAAGTACGCCGGGACGGTGATGACCGCGTCCGTAACCGTCTCACCGAGGTAGGACTCGGCGTCCCGCTTCAGCTTCTGCAGGATGAACGCGCTGATCTCCTGGGG